>CALDHQ010000549.1 GCA_937894055.1 uncultured Polymorphobacter sp. | reverse complement strand
CTCTTCCGATCTGGTGACGTTGGTGCGCTCGCCGATGTTGACGAACGTCGCACTGGAAGTTGTGGTCATGGTGTCAGGCCGCCAGAATCATGGGATCGAGACCGGCGAGCCGGGTCGCGACGGGAAGCGTCGGAATGACACGCGGCGGATAGCCGCGCACCGCATCGGCCATCGCCTTGATGTGCCCCGGCGTCGTGCCGCAGCAGCCGCCGATGACGTTGATCAGGCCTTCCTTCGCCCACTCCTCGACAAGGTGACCGGTGCGCGCCGGCAGTTCGTCATACTGGCCGAGTTCGTTGGGCAGGCCGGCGTTGGGGTAGGACATCAGCAGCGTGTCGGCGATGCCCGACAGCAATTGCACATGCGGGCGCAGCAAGTCGGCGCCGAACGAGCAGTTGAGCCCGACGGTCAGCGGCTTGGCGTGGCGCACCGCCCACCAGAACGCATCGATGGCATGGCCCGACAGGTTGCGCCCCGACATGTCGGTGATCGTCATCGAAATCATGATCGGAATTTCGACGCCGCGGCGGTCGCTTTCTTCGAGCACCGCCATGATCGCCGCCTTGGCATTGAGCGTGTCAAAGATGGTTTCGATCAGGATGAAATCGACACCGCCGTCGAGCAATGCCTGGATCTGCTGCGTGTAGACATCCTTGACCTGGTCATAGTCGACTTCGCGGAAGCCGGGATCGTTGACGTCGGGCGACAGCGACAGCGTCTTGTTCGTCGGCCCGAGCGCGCCGGCGACAAAGCGCGGGCGGCCGTCCTTGGCCTGCGCCGCATCGGCGGCACGGCGGGCAATGCCGGCGGCGGCAAGGTTGAGTTCACGCACCAGATGTTCGGCGCCGTAGTCGGCCTGGCTGATCGTCGTCGACGAGAAGGTGTTGGTCGAGACGATGTCCGAGCCGGCATCGAGATAGCCCTGGGTGATCTTCTCGATGATGTCGGGGCGCGTCAGGCACAACATGTCGTTGTTGCCCTTCTGCTCATGGCTGAGGCCCAGCGTGCCGGCATAGTCGGCCTCGGCCAGCCCGAAGGTCTGGATCATCGTGCCCCAGGCGCCATCGGTGACGAGGATGCGCTTGGCGGCTTCGGCACGGAATCGCGCGGCGGCGGCACTGGGCTTGTTCATGCGGCTTCACTCACTTTCGGGCGCACACCGAGCATGTGGCTGATCGCATAGGCGAGCTCGGCGCGGTTTAGCGTGTAGAAATGGAACTGGCGGACGCCGCCGGCATAGAGCCGCCGGCATTGTTCGGCGGCAACGGTCGCGGCAACCAGCTGGCGTGCGGCGGGCTTGTCATCGAGCCCTTCGAACAGCCGCCCCATCCAGTCAGGGATGTTGGTGGCGCAGCTCGCCGCCATCTTCTTGAGCATGGCGAAGTTGCTGACCGGCAGGATGCCCGGCACCAGTTCGGCGGTGATGCCCGCAGCAGCGGCAGCATCGCGGAAGCGGAAGAAGGTGTCGGGTTCGAAGAAGAACTGGCTGATGCCGCGTACCGCGCCGGCATCGAGCTTGCGCTTCAGATTTTCGATGTCGGCGGTGGCGGTCGCGGCGTCGGGGTGGCGCTCGGGATAAGCGCTGACAGAAATCTCGAAATCGGCGACGCGCTTGAGCCCGGCGACCAGCTCGGCGGCACCGGCATAGCCATCGGGGCGCGCGACGAACCTTTCGCCGGCGCGCGGCGGGTCACCGCGCAGCGCGACGATGTGGCGGACGCCGGCATCCCAATAGCCGCGCGCGATGGCGTCGATTTCTTCGCGCGAGGCATCGACGCAGGTCAGGTGCGCGGCGGGTTTGATGGCGGTCTGGCGCAGCGGCAAGGGACTCGAGTTCACCGAATTTGAATTGGCAACTGAACGCGGTGCGACTGCCGGGCGGTTGGCAGGCATTGTGATCCCCAGGCGCTGTGGAGCCTCGCTGGTAGGATTGGCGCTCATTTGCGCATCCGCAGTCGTGCCCGCGCGGGCGCAAACGGTCGAGGAGTTTTATCGCGGCAAGACGATACAATTCATGGTCGGCTATCCGCCAAGCGGCGCGTTTGACGCCTACACCCGCGTCGCCGCGCGCTTCATCGGCAAGCACATTCCCGGCAATCCGACGGTGATCGTCAACAACATGCCCGGCGCGTCGAGCCTGCAATTCGTGCGCTATCTACAAAGCGTCGCGCCCAAGGACGGCTCGCAATTTGGCATGTTCAATCGCGGCCTCATGCCCAAATCCGTTCTTGAGCCCAAGGAGACCGGCGTCGACTTCACGAAGTTTACGTGGATTGGCAGCATGAACAGCGAACTCGCTATTTGCTACATGTGGGGCGCCAAGGGCATCAAGACGGTCAAGGACAAGCACAACCTCGGCACCATCGACGTGCGCACGGTGCTGGAGAAGTCGAGCAACGTCGGCGCACTCAAGATCGCGCAGAAGATGGCGCCCCAGGAGATGTGGAACACCTACACCGCACTGGGCTACGGGCAGAAGCCGCAGATCCAGTTTCCGGGCGCGGTGCCCGGCCGGCTGCGGCCCTGGAAGACCTGGCGCCCGGTGGAGCAGGCCACCATGTCCTACGGCTACGGCCTGTCGGCCTCGCTGCTGCAGATGGCGCGCGCCTACACGCCGCTGGCGCGCGACGGCGACGTGATCCCGCTGACCATGCTCAAGCGGGCCGACGAGGAAGCGCCCGTGGCCGGGCTGCGCGTGACTGAGGGCCGCGCCCACGAGGCGATGGTCGCGGCCGAGAAGCGGGTCCTGGAAGCGTTCCCGGCGGCGGACATCATCATTCACCCCGATCCCCACGGCCGGGCCGAGGCCCATGGCGGGACCTTCGGCGAGACCGAGCACGGCACGCGGTAAACGCGGCCTTAACGCCCCTCTGCGTTAGTGCGCGGTGAATCAGTCAGGCCCGCGATGAGCGTCGAACGCATCCTTCACCACTTCCCGCTGGACCCGGTTTCCCGCCAGGTGCGTCTGGTGCTGGGCGAAAAGCGGCTGCCGTTCACCGAGGTCTCGGTCCGGTACTGGGAGCGTCCGCGCGAACTGACCAAGATGAACCCGTCGGGCATGATCCCGGTGCTGGTCGAGACGACCGAGGGCAAGGCGCCGCTCGGCCGCGATCTGACGCGTGCCGACCTGCAATCGAACACGCCGTTCAACACCTATGTGATCACAGGCCTGCCGCGCGGGCCGATCTGCAACCCGGGACGCGCCTCGATTGTCGCAGCGACCAACCCGGCACGCGATCGGTCGCTCTTCTTCGTGGCCGATGGACAGGGCGGCCACGCCTTCGCTCTGACGCTGCCC
>CALDHQ010000548.1 GCA_937894055.1 uncultured Polymorphobacter sp. | reverse complement strand
ATGTCGTGCACCGCGGTCAGCCCGCAGACGAAGCGCTGCATTTCGGGGCTGAGCAATTCATACGCCGCGGCCATATCGGCAAACAGCGTATCGCCGCCGACATCGGGCACCTCGATGGCACGCAGGATCGAGCCCAGCGACGGCTTCTCGCGCCAGGTAACGTCGGAATGCCAGTTGTTCTCGCGGCCGCGGCTGTTCGGACCATGTTCGATGCGCAGCACTTCGGGCACCGTCTGGTCCTTGGGCGTCGCGGGGTGGATTTCCAGATCGCCGAAGGCGCGCGCGAAGGCCATGTGCTGCGCGGTGGTCAGCGTCTGGTCACGGAAGAACACGACCTTGTGGCGCAACAGCGCGGCGCGGATGCCTGCGATCATCGCGTCATCGAAGCGCGCCAGATCGACTCCATGGATTTCGGCCCCGATGCGCGGCGTCAGCGGCCGGATGTCGAGTTGAGCCGGCACCGCGCTCGTCGCGGTACGTAGTGAAAGCTGTGGCATGTGCGTCCCCTTCCCCAAGGTCGAACTGTCGAGCGACGTTGCGCCCAAGCGAGGATAGTCCCACGCAGCACGGGCACTTGCAAGCACCGACATTTGGAAGGTCATAGCCGACGGCGACTGGGCTCAGAAGCCGCCGCCGGCTGCGCAGCCATGGTGAAACCGTGGCCGGAAAGGCCGTCGCCCGTGCGGCGCAGGACAACAGGCGGGGATTTACCCACCTGTTGTTAATGCTGTCGATAAGTGCGCGACCCGCTTCGGGCCGCCGCGTCAGGGTTAGGCGGCGAGCCGCAGTTCCATGCGGTCCCAGATTTCGACCAGCGCCTTGGTCAGCGCTTCCATCATGGTCTGATCGTGGAACGGACCCGGCGTGAAGCGCAGGCGTTCGGTGCCGCGCGGGACGGTCGGGTAATTGATCGGCTGGACGTAGATGCCGTATTCGATCAGCAGGATATCGCTGATGCGCTTGGCCTTGACCGGATCGCCGACCATCAGCGGCACGATGTGCGTGGTCGACGCCATCACCGGCAGGCCGGCGTCGGCAAACATCGCCTTGAGCGCGGCGGCATTTGTCTGCTGCGCCTCGCGCGGTTCGTTGTTTTCCTTGAGGTGGCGGACGCTCGCCAGCGCGCCGGCGACGAGCACGGGCGACAGCGAGGTCGTGAAGATGAACCCAGGTGCATAGCTGCGGATGACATCGACGATGGTCTGCGAGGCGCTGATATAGCCGCCCATCACGCCGAACGCCTTGCCGAGCGTGCCTTCGATGATCGTCACGCGGTCGGCGACGCCGTCGCGTTCGGAAATGCCGCCGCCGCGCTGGCCGTACATGCCGACAGCATGGACTTCATCGAGATAGGTCAGCGCGCCGTACTTGTCGGCGAGGTCGCAGAATGCCGCGATCGGCGCGACATCGCCGTCCATCGAATAGACGCTTTCGAACGCGATGAGCTTGGGCACATCGGCAGGTTCGGCGGCGAGCAGTTCTTCGAGGTGGGCGACGTCATTGTGACGGAAGATGCGCTTGGGGGCGCCCGAGTTCTGGATGCCGGCAATCATCGAGGCGTGGTTGAGTTCGTCCGAGAAAATCACGCAGCCCGGCAGGATCTTCGCAAGCGTCGCAAGGCTCGCCTCGTTCGAGATATAGCCGCTGGTGAACAGCAGCGCGGCTTCCTTGCCGTGCAGTTCGGCAAGCTCGGCTTCGAGATCGAGATGGTAATGCGTGTTGCCGCCGATGTTGCGCGTCCCGCCCGAGCCGGCGCCAACGTCATGCAGCGCGGCTTCCATCGCCGAAATGACGGTCTCGTGCTGGCCCATGCCGAGGTAGTCGTTCGAGCACCAGACGGTGATCGGCCGCGCGCCGTTGTGGCCGGCAAAGCAGCGCGCGTTGGGATAGCTGCCCTTGTTGCGCAGGATGTCGACGAACACCCGGTAGCGGCCTTCGGCATGCAGCCGCTCGATCGCACCTTCGAAAATCGCGTTATAGTCCACGCCGCATCCACTTCGGAAACTTGACAGCCTTGTCCGTGCCATAGCGCAGCCGCACGCTTAGTGCCAGTGTTGCGTCATGGCCTGCGTCCACATGCCTGCCCGCGGTTGCTGCGGTCGATACGCAATATCCCCTATGCGGCTATTTGAGCCGGTCGGTGACGCTGTCGCGCAGTTCGGCGGGGACTTCGGCTTCGGGGACGGTGATGACCTCGACACCGTTCACCGTGGTGCGGCTGATCTTGTAGCTGAAGCCATCGGCGCCTTTGGGCGGCGCGGCCTTGGCCTTGCCATAGGTCGCGAACAGCAGGTCGACGCGCGCCCGCGCCGCCGGGCTCAGCGCCGTCGAGGCGACCTCGCCCTTGCTTTCAAGGTGCGAGCCCGGGAGGCCGAAGCCCCCCAGGCCGCCGATGCGTTCGATGACGATATCTACCAAACGCTGCACTCCCTATCAGGCCGCCAGTTCGTCACAGGCCGACCGCCTTCCAGCCCTTGTCAACGGCCTGCGCCACTGATGGGTCAGCTGGAAACATCGTGCGCGCCAGACGGCGCGTCCGGGTTGCAAAGGTCTTCATCTTCATGTTCGGGCTCGGCGCATAGCCGGTCAGTGCACGGTACCAGACCTTGCCGACCTTTTCCCAGCTTTTGCCGCCGGCGGCCTTGGCGGCGGTGCAGAACGCCAGATTGGGCGGGCCGCTGGTGTAGTGCGGGTCCATCCCGGGGGTCAGCTGGGAGTATTTCGTCGGCTGCGGCGCCAGGCAGTGCGCGGCGGCGGGGTTCGCCATGTCGCGCAGGCAGGTCAGCCCGCGCTGCAAGGCCGCCGGCCCCATGATGTCCTTGCCGATCAGCCAGTCGGCCTGCGCCACAGTCTGGTTGGCGCGCCACTGGCGGAACATGCTGCCGAACACGTCGGACATGCTTTCGTTGAGGCCGCCGGCCTCGTTCGAATAGGCGAACTGCGAGCTGTGCTGCGTCACGCCGTGCGTCAGCTCATGGCCGATGACATCGTTCGATTTGGTGAAGTCGACGAAGATCTGCCCGTCGCCGTCGCCATAGACCATCTGCCCGCCGGTCCAGAAGGCGTTGTTGTATTTGACGCCGTAGTGGATCGACGACTGCAGCGTCATGCCCTGGTTATCGATCGAGTTGCGGCCGAACACTGCCTTGTAGAATTTGGCGACTTCGGTGGTTTCATTGAACGCCCGTTTGGCCGTCGCATCGCTGGCGGTGCCGGGGCTGGTGACCGGCGAGCCGGGCAGCGATGTGGTCTTCTTGCAGTCGAAGACGGTGACAGCCGGGGCCGCAGCCAGCGCTGCA
>CALDHQ010000547.1 GCA_937894055.1 uncultured Polymorphobacter sp. | reverse complement strand
CCGCCTGCACGACATCGGCAAGATCGGCGTGCGCGAATCCGTGCTGAACAAAGCGGGACCGCTCACGGACGCCGAGTATGCGCACGTGATGGAGCATCCGGTGATCGGGTGGCGACTGCTCGCGCCGCTGCTCGGAGACATGCCGCATGCGCTGGCGGTGGTGCGCTCACACCATGAGCGATTCGACGGACACGGCACGCCCGACACGTTGCGCGGTCACGAGATTCCGCTCGAGGCGCGGATCACGGCGGTGGCCGACTCGTTCGACGCGATGACGAGCGGTCGTCCGTATCGCGATGGCATGCATGTCGAGGAGGCGGTGGCTGAACTCCGGCGGTGTGCAGGATCACAGTTCGATCCGACGTGTGTGGCCGCGTTCGAGCGGGCGCTGGCGAGTGGAGCGATTCCGCGTCCCGACCGCAGTGTGCAGCGGCAGACCCGCATGCAGATCGTCGCCTAGGCGAGCAGCAGCTGCCCGTCGTAAGTGTACAGGCGCACATCAACCTTTCGCGCCACTGTCTCGTCTCCCAGCTTGATCAACCGCTCACCAGGCGGGGCGAGATCCTGGGCGATGTAGTCAGCTCCAAGAATGTCAGCCCAGGTTGATCGGGTGAGCTTGTCGCCGCGATAGACGGCTTTGCCGCCATGTCCCGCAACCGGCTTGAAGAAGAGGGACTTGCGCCTTTGCCATAGGTCGTCGGCATTATCGGATTTTACAACGACAGCATTCGGGATGCTCGCCAAGGCGGTGCGCGTCGCTTCAGCGATGCCCCATTCCCGAAGGCGATTGGCATCCGTCAGCAAGGTGAGATTGCGCTTGTCGGCAAGTGTCGCGTGATTGTGTGGGGTGGGCGTCAGTACGGCGGCGCTGTCGCTGTAGGGTCCACACCACCCGCGGCGCGCGTCCTTACCTCCCCCGCGCAGCGGCGGGAGGGGGACCATCCGCCGAAGAGCGGATGGTGGAGGGGGCGAGCGGCCGCTCAGGCTTCGCGGCGAGCCTTCAGCTCTTCGATCTTCCGCCAGATCCCGTCCATCACGCCGTGCAGGTCATGAAAGACCTGTGAAGCCGGTATGCGCAGAAGGTGAACCGCCTGTCCGGCGAGCCAGCGGCACAGGTTGCCGAGGCTGACGGTGTAGCAGCCCTTGTTGTTCATGAACGGCGGCATCAGCCCGTGCGGGAAGTCGTATTGCTTGTCCTTGGTCAGGATCCAGTGGTGGTTTTCGATGACCGGCACCGTCAGCGGGCTGTCGAGCTCGCGCCAATTGGGCAGCAATTCATCGAGCGCCACCGGATCGACGACTGCACCAGACAGGATATGCGCGCCGACTTCGGAGCCCTTTTCGAGGATGCAGACACTGATTTCCGCGCCCTTTTCGGCGGCCGCCTGCTTGACGCGGATCGCCGCTGCCAGTCCGGCGGGGCCACCGCCGACGATGACCACGTCGTAAGGCATTGATTCGCGGTCGGTACGTGTTTCAGCCATGTCAGTCTTCCCTGCACCCCTCGGACGGCAACGCTGCGAACTTGCGCTCGCGCCGTCGCACTATTGCAATGATTCACCAGATACGTTGCCAAAAGCCGCTTGACCAGAGGCACCGGCACCGCAGAGTGACGCATGATGTCTCAATCACCCACTTTGTCGGGAACTGGCCAGCTGTCGGGCGGCGAAGCGGCTGCAGCACTGACGGCGCTGGCCTGGCTGGTCGATGCCGGCGTTGACACGCTTGTCGGCGACGCACCGGCGACGTGGCTCGCCGAAGCGCTCCCCAGTCCCGATACCGTCATCCCCGATGCAGTGACCGAGGCGACCCCTGCCCGCGCACCGCGCTCAGCGCCAGCACCGGTGCGCGATGACAGCGCGCTGCACGCTCGCATCGCGGCGTGTGCGACACTCGACGCACTCGCAGCGCTGGTCGCCGAAAGCGGTGGCCGTTCGGCGCTGTTTGCCGACGGCAACCCGGCAGCACGCGTGATGGTGCTCGGCGACATGCCGACCGCCGATGATATTGCCGCCGGGCGGCTGTTTGCGGGCGCCAGCGGGCAATTGCTCGACCGCATGCTCGCCGCCATCGGCCGCGACCGTGCCGACACCTATCTGGCCAATGTGCTGGCGCGGCCGACACCGGGCGCTCGCACCCCAGACGCTGCCGAAATCGCTGCGCAATTGCCCGTGGTCCGGCGCCAGATCGAACTGGTGCAGCCGCACGCGGTGCTGGTGCTCGGTGGCGTCGCGGCGGCGGCATTGCTGGGCGTCGAAACCGGCATCAACCGGCTGCGCGGCCGCTGGCAATCGCTCGAAACTGCAGCGCTCAAGGTGCCGGTGCTGCCCAGCTTCGCGCCGGCCTATCTGCTCGCGCATCCGGTGCATAAGGCATTGGCATGGCGCGACCTGCTGCTGTTCAAAGCCGCGCTCGCGGCGTACAGCGACGCATCATGAAAACCAGCCTCACCGGTGTCGCGCTGCTGCTCGTGGCGGCAGCACCTCTCGCCGCCCAGACGACGGCCCCGGCCGCCGCCCCGCCCTACGACGAGGCCGGCCGCACGCCGATTACCGTCACCGGCACGCCCGCCGACGGCATCACGCTGCGCCAGCGCCGCGTACCGCCGCAGCTGACGCCTGCAGAAGCCGCCGCCTATGGCCGCATCTTCCGCGATATCGAGGCCGGACGCTTCAGCGCCGCCGAAGCCGCGCTCGCCAACATGCCGTCGACTGGCGTGCTCTATGGCTCGGCGCAGGGGCAATTGCTGCTGGCACGCGGCAGCGGCCGCGCCAGCGTCAACACGTTGACCGACTGGCTGTTCGCCAACCCGACATTGCCGCAGGCGCCGCGCATCGCGCAGCTCGCGGTCGAACGCGGCGCGATCAACCTGCCGCTGCTGCCGACGGTCAATGCCGCACCGGCGATCAGCTTCAACCCCCGCATGACCCCCAAATCGGCGAAGGGCGATACTGCCGCCGACGATGCCTTTGCCGCCGCGCTCAAGTCGCTCCTCGGCACCGACAGCAACAGCGCCGCCGAAGAGCGCTGGCGCGCCCAGCGCTTCGAGGCGTCGCCCGCCGTCCGCACCGAATATGCCCAGCGCATCGCCTGGAGCTATTACATCGCCGGCGATGACGCCGCCGCGCGCCGCATGGGCAGCGAGGCCGCCACCGGCAGCGGTGAATGGGCCGCACTCGGCGCCTGGGTCAGCGGCCTTGCAGCTTTCCGCAGTGGCGATTGCAACGCCGCCGCCGCCGCATTCAACCTCGCCGGCCAGCGCGGCCCGTCGAACGACCTTGCCGCAGCGGCGGCGTATTGGGCGAGCCGCGCCGAATTCGCCTGCGTCCGCCCGCAGCTGGTCAGCGCCAATCTGGCCAAGGCGGCGAAGTATCGCACGACCTTCTACGGCCTGCTCGCCCAGCGCGCGCTGGGGCTCGCCTATCCGTTCAACTGGACCGAACCTGATTTCATCACCGCTGACTGGAACTATCTGAAATCAAAGGGCGGTGCCCGGCGTGCGGCGGCACTTGTCGAAATCGGCCAGCTCGGGCTTGCCGACCGCGAGCTGCGCTATCTCGCCAGCATCAGCCCCGGCACCGACTATGAACCGCTGCTCCGGCTGGCGGCACGGCTCAACCTGCCGGCAACGCAATATTGGCTGGCGCACCACCCGCCGCGCGGGCTCGAGCCGCCGGTCTCGGCGCGCTTCCCCGCCCCTGACTGGGTGCCCTACCGTGGCTGGCGCGTCGACCAGAGCCTCGTCTATGCGCACGCGTTGCAGGAGAGCAATTTCATCACCACCGCCACCAGTCGTGTCGGTGCCAAGGGGCTGATGCAGCTGATGCCGGGTACTGCGAAGCTGGTACAGAAGAGCTTCGGCGCGCCGGGCGATACGCCATCGGTCGACCTTTCGGCGGCGGATCTGTCCGACCCGGCGTTCAACATCGAACTCGGGCAAAGCTACCTCGAGAAGCTCCGCGACATGAGCTACACGCAGGGCCTGCTGCCCAAGGTCGTCGCCGCCTACAACGCCGGGCCGGGATCGGTGCAGAAATGGAATGCATCGTTGCGCGACAATGGCGACGTGCTGCTGTTCATCGAGTCGATTCCGTTCAAGGAAACGCGCCACTATGTCGAAATCGTCATGCGCAATTTCTGGATGTATCAGTTGCGCAACGACACGCCGACAACCAGCATCGACGCGCTGGTACAGGGCCTGTGGCCGCGCTTCCCCGGCATGCCCGGCCCGACGGGTATCAAGGTCGCGCCGCGCGCCATGCCGCTGACGCCGGTGGTTTCGCCGCTCGCCGGCGCCCCGCCCGAGCCTGAGGACAAGCCCGATGGCAATTGATTTCAGCGCGAAATTCATCCCCGTCCGCATCGCCTGCCTGACGGTATCGGACACGCGCACCGCCGCCGATGACCGCTCGGGCGACACGCTGGTGGCGCTGCTGGCCGAGGCCGGGCACGATCTCGCCGGCCGCGCTATCTGCCGCGATGATGTGCCGGCGATCGTCGCGCAGTTGGACGCGTGGATCGACGATGCGTCGGTCGATTGCATCATCACCACCGGCGGCACCGGCGTCACCGGCCGCGATGTCACGCCCGAAGCCTTGCAGCAGGTTTGGGACAAGGAAATCCCGGGCTTCGGCGAACTTTTCCGCTGGCTGAGCTTTGCCAGCATCGGCACCTCGACAATCCAGTCGCGGGCGACGGCCGGCGTGGCTCGCGGTACCTATATCTTTGCCCTGCCCGGCTCGACCGGTGCGGTGCGCGACGCGTGGAACGGCATATTGGTGACGCAACTCGACAGCCGCCACCGGCCATGCAACTTTGTTGAACTGATGCCGCGGCTGACCGAGCGCTAATCGGCACAAGCCCAGCATCGCCATGGCGCGCGGCCCGGTTCAAGACTGGTGCCGGTGATTTTGAGGAGGTCCGCATGTCGAAGACCATTGTAACTGTATCGGCGCTGCTGCTGATCGTGCCGCTCGCGGCAACGGCGCAGCAACAGGGCAATCGCCAGGGTGGCGGCAATGCGGGCGGCGGCTACAGCAAGCCGCAACAGCCTTCGACGCGACCGGCGCCGGGCAATCAGGGTGGTGGACAATACAAGCCGCCATCCGGCGGCGGGGGCAGCTACAACCCCCAGCCCGGTGGCGGTCAGCACCCATCGACCAAACCCGCCTACCCCGGCGGCAACTACAAGCCCCCGCAAGGCGGCAACAACAACCCCAGTTACCGGCCACCGAACAACGGCGGCGGCAACGGAAACTGGAACGGCAACAACAACGGAAACAACAGCGGCAACTGGAGTAACAACAAGCTGCCGCCGCAGTACCGTCCCCCGCCGGGCTACAAGCCGCCGCCGGGGTATCGCCCGCCGCCAGGGGGTGGCTACTATCCGCCGCCGGCCTTCTATCCGCCCGGCGGCCGCTATCCGCCCGGTCGCTACCCGCCCGCCGGCGGCTGGTACCGGCCACCGGTCTATTATGCGCCGTGGCGCTATCCGCCAGGGTACTACTATCGGCCGTGGTCGGTAGGACTGTTCCTGCCGTCGCTATTCCTGAGCAGCGCCTATTACTTCACCAGCTACAACGCTTTCGGGCTTGGGGCGCCGCCGTATGGCACGCAGTGGGTGCGCTACGGCCCCGACCTGCTGCTCGTGGAAATCGGCACCGGCCGCATCCGTGCGGTCTACAACAACGTCTTTCTGATGTAACCGCACGCCTGCCGGCGGGACCCTACCCCGCCGGCAGCACCATCATTTGAAGTTGGTCGGCAAGCCGAAGCGCTGCTGCAGGTCATAGTTGAGGCCCGATTGCGGGATCCAGTTGCGCAGCTCGGCGCCGGTCACGCGAAATTCGATATCCGCATAGAAAATCTGCGACTTGCCCGTCGCGACATCGAGCACCGATGTCTGCACCAGCATCGGCGTGTAGTTCCACGTGCCGGGCGCCGGATAAATCGCCACCAGGCTGACGATGGCGACGGGCGACTTGCCCTTGACCTGCACCGCCTTGGCCAGCTCAACGGCATTGTGCACGTCGGCGAACGCCGCCGGATCAACCGCCGACTCGGTCTGGATCTGATCGGTGGTGATGCACGTGCCCAGAGCCTGGCAGAGCTTGTTGGCATCGGCGAGGTTGTTGAGAATGAACGGCGTGCCGACCTCGCTGCCCAGACCAGTGACCAGCGCATATTTCGTCGGTTCGTCGAGGGCTATCTGCGCACGTGCCTGCTGGACATTGGCCGGCGGTGGAGCGGCTGGCGGCGTAGCCGCAGCCTGCCCAAGCACCGGCGATGATATCAGCGCCAGCAGTGGCATAGCCTTCAAATACAGCCTCATGATCAGATTTCCTCTCGCCCCGTTTCAGCTTCGTGACGCGCATTTTCGCACCGGATCGAGCCTGGGCCAAGTCCCAATTGCATTTCTATGTTCTTGTTATGTTCTAGTATGTGGACTATGCGATGACAATGGTCACGCCCCCGCCCCACAAAGGCCGTGGAGCTACCGGCAATGCGGCCAGCGCGCGCTTCGATGCGCTGGCGACCGAGGCCGATGGCGACTGGCTCGATATGCGCGACAGCCTCGATGACGTGGCACCACTGCGCACGACGGTCAGCATCGAGACGCCGCGAACAATCATCACGCGCAACACCTCGCCCGACATTCCATTCGACCGTTCCGTCAACGCCTATCGCGGTTGCGAGCACGGTTGCATCTATTGCTTTGCACGGCCGACGCACGCCTATCTCGGGCTATCGCCGGGTCTCGATTTCGAGACCAAATTGACCGCCAAGCCAAGTGCCGCAGCATTGTTGCGCGCCGAACTGTCGAAGCGCGGCTACCAGCCCAAGCCGCTCGCGATGGGCACCAACACCGACCCCTACCAGCCGATCGAAGCCGACTATCGCATCACCCGCGGACTGTTGGCGGTGCTGCTTGAATTCGGCCATCCGGTGACGATCACCACCAAATCTGACCGTGTCATCGCTGACCTCGATCTGCTTGCCAAACTCGCATCGCAAAACCTTGTCGCTGTTGCAATATCTGTGACCAGCCTCGACCGCACCATAGCCCGCAGCATCGAGCCGCGCGCGCCGACGCCGGCACGACGGATCGATGCCATCCGACAACTTGCCGCCGGTGGCGTGCCGGTTTTCGTATCGGTATCTCCCGTCATCCCGGCGATCACCGATCACGAAATCGAAGCAATATTGGAGGCCGCCGCAGGCGCCGGCGCCTATGCCGCGTTCACCCGCCCGGTCAGGCTGCCGCACGAAGTCGCGCCGCTGTTCCGCGCCTGGCTTGATGCTCATTTCCCCGACCGCGCGGCGCGCGTGCTGCACCTTATCCAATCGATGCGCGACGGCCGCGACAATGACCCCGAATTCGGCACGCGCATGGCGGGCAAAGGCCCTTACGCCGAAATGCTGCGCCGCCGCTTCGCCATCGCCTGCGCCCGGCTCGGCCTCGACAAGCCGCGCCTGGCACTCGCGACCGACCGCTTCCGCGTGCCGAGCGCGCAGCTACGCTTGTGGTAGGAGATGAATCTCATCCCCCACAGCGCACTTTCAAACCGAAGGTGCCTATGTCATCGTAATACGCCTTGAAGGCAACTTAGGGGAGAAACTTGATGAAACTACATCTCATTCTGTCGGTGGCGCTGCTTGCCAGCGCTGGCGCCGCCAGCGCACAAACTGTCCCACATCCGGGCGCCTGCAAGGCCGATGCGTCAAAGCTGTGCCCCGACGCCGTCGCGGCGATGGATCGCACCGCCGTCCAGGCGTGCCTGACGCAAAAGATCGCGCAGGTATCGCCTGACTGCAAAGCCAATATGGTTGCGATGAAACAGGCCAACGCTGCCGCAACCGCTGCGCCGACGAGCAAGTAGCAAGCCTCGCGCTACGCGGTCGGCAGGCGATAGTCGCGGAAGCGGTCGCGTAGCGCAGTCTTGAGGAGCTTGCCCGTTGCCGTGTGCGGCAGTTCGTCGACAAACACCACATCGTCGGGCGTCCACCATTTGGCGATCTTGCCGGCCAGATAAGCCAGCACGTCGTCTTTGGTCACGCTGGCATCGGGCTTGCGGACCACCACCAGCAGCGGCCGCTCGTCCCATTTGGGGTGCGCGACACCGATGACCGCCGCCTCGGCAATCCCCGGGCAGCCTACCGCGGCATTCTCGAGCTCGATCGACGAGATCCACTCGCCGCCCGACTTGATGACGTCTTTAGACCGGTCGACGATGTGCATGTAGCTCATCGCGTCGAGCGTCGCGACATCGCCGGTATCGAACCAGCCATCGCCATCGAGCACCTGACCGCCGTCGCCCTTGAAATACTGGCCAACCGTCCATGGCCCCTTGACCAGTAGCCGGCCGAACGCGACGCCGTCGCGCGGCAGCTCAACGCCGGCATCATCGACGATCTTCATCTCGACGCCGAACACTGCGCGGCCCTGCTTGCATTGCGCATCGAGCTTGGCTTCAGGTCCCATCGCCAGCACATCGGGACAAGGCGTGCCCGACGTGCCGATCGGCGACATTTCGGTCATCCCCCAAATCTGGCTCACCGCCACGCCATGGTCGTTCTGGAAGCGCTCGATCATCATCCGCGGCACGGCCGAGCCGCCGATGGCGACGCGCTTCAATTTGCCGAGGTGTTCGCCGGTCTTTTCAAGATGCTGCAACATCGACAGCCAAACCGTCGGAACGGCTAGGGTGAAATCAACTTCCTCGTCCACGATCAACTTGTGCAGCGTCGGCGCATCGGTGTGCGGTCCCGCCAGCACCAGCTTGGCGCCGGTCAGCGCCGCGGCATAGGGCACCGACCAGGCATTGGCGTGGTACATCGGCGAAAACGGCATCACCACCGTCTGCGCGCTCAGCCCGAACACATCGTTCAGCGACGCGGCAAAGGCGTGGAGCACGTTCGACCGGTGCGAGTAGAGCACGCCCTTCGGATTGCCGGTGGTGCCGCTCGTGAACTGGATCAGGAACGGATCGTCCTGCGCTACCTGCGGCAGGGGCTGGTCCGAAGGTTGTCGCGCCGTGCTTGCGATGTGCTGCATCGACAGCACGGTACGGCCATCGATGGCGGACAGGCTGTAGCTGGCGATGAAGTCGTATTCGGTCCACATCGGAAGGTCTGATGCGACATGCGTGTCGATGGCGGCCAGTGTGCTGAGGTTCAGCCCGTCGATTCCGACATGGCCGAGGTCATAGGCTGCACCCAGCAGCAGCGTCTGTTCGCCGGCCCGGTCAAACACGCCGATGACCATGTTGGTGTAACCGGGCCACATGCCATAGGGGGATTGCCA
>CALDHQ010000546.1 GCA_937894055.1 uncultured Polymorphobacter sp. | reverse complement strand
CGCGCAGCTTCTTGAGCGCCTTGGCGGCGGTGGCCGCCGCGGCCGGCCACCCGCACCTCCTCCTGCACGACGGCCCGCGCGGGCACAACGACAGCTTCACGTCGGACGGGCCCGTGGCGCTGATGCTGGAGGACGGGACGGTGGAGGGCGGCGTGCACGGGCGGCGGGCGACAGCGGTGTGTCGATCGGTTGATCGAAGACGACGGTTGTCGGACGCTCCTCGCGGATCGGCACCAGGTCGCTGCGCAGCCACGCCTGGATCTGGCGGGCCCGGGCGCGGTCGGCCATGTGCTCCGGGTAGACCGCGACGTGACCGGGCGCCGGAAACAGCTCGTCGAGGTACTCGGAAATGGCCGACGATTCGGACAGGTCGAAGTCTCCGTGAGACAGCATCGGGACCCGGCCGGTGGACGAGCGCGCCCGGTAGTCGCTCTCGCGATGCTGCCCCGCCGACAGGTCGATCTCGACGAGTTCGAAATCGATGCCCTTTTCGACCAGCGGCGCCACCATCGACAGCTCACGGGCGCGGAGGTCGGCTTCCTGTGCGCGTGCCGAGGCGGCGGCCTCGGCCTCGCCGAGCGAACGGCGGGCCTGGTCGAGCCGCGCCTGGGCGGCGCTGGTTTCGGTGGTGAGGTTGGCCATCTGTGCCGAATGGACGGCGCTTTCGGTGGTCACCACCGACGGCGTGCGGGCTGCAAGGCCTTCGGGAAAGCGCAGCGGCGTGCCGGCGACTTCGGCCTGCAACCGTGCGGCACGCGCCACCAGCGCGTCATAATTGCCGCTGGTCTTGCCGAGTTCGGCGCTGAACATCGTCTTGTCGAGTTCGAGCAGCACCTGCCCTGCCGCGACCTTCTGCCCCGGCTTGACGAGGATCGCCTTGACGACGCCGCCTTCGAGGTTCGAGACGATCTGCAACTGCTTCGACGGGATGACGCGGCCTTGCGCCACCGCAACCTCATCGACCTTGGAGAAGGCCGCCCACAGGATCATCACCGCGAAGAAGCCGGTGATCGTCCACAGCAGCAGGCGTGCGGCGCGCGACGGTTCGAGCCGCGCCGGAATCGATTCGATGGCATCGGTGAGCGTGTTGGTCATGACGGCCTCCCGCCGGCGAGCGCCTTGAGGACATCGTCGCGCGGGCCGTTGGCGATGATCTTGCCCTTGTCGAGCATGAGGATGCGGTCGACGAGCTTGAGCATCGACTGGCGGTGCGTGACGAGCACGACGGTGCGGTCCTTGAGCTTGGCTTCGAGCCGCGCGATCAGCGCATTTTCGGACTGGATATCCATCGCCGAGGTCGGTTCGTCGAACAGCAGGATCGGCCGGTCGAGCGTCAGCGCCCGGGCAATCGCGATCGACTGGCGCTGGCCACCCGACAGGCCTTCGCCGCGGTCGGCGAGGCGCAAATCATAGCCGTTGGGCAATTGCCCGACGAAATCATGCGTGCCCGACAGCTGCGCGGCGGCGAGCACCGCGGCGTCATCGACGGCATGGTCGCCGAGCGAGATATTCTCGCGGATCGAGCCCGACAGCAGGAACACGTCCTGCAGCACCGCACCGATGTTGCGGCGCAAGTCATCGGGGTGGAGCTGGCGGACATCGGCGTCATCGACCAGGATGACGCCTTCGTCGGGCTGGTAGAGCCCGAGGATGAGCCGCGCGATCGTCGATTTGCCCGAGCCGACGCGGCCGAGGATCGCGACCTTTTCGCCGGCGTTGATGCGGAACGAGACATTGTCGAGCACGCGCGTGCTGGCGCCGGGATATTTGAAGCTGACGTTGCGGAATTCGATGGCGCCCGACAGCCGTTCGCGGCGCAGATAGGTGACGTCCTCGCGGGCTTCGTTGCCGCCCTGCATCAGCTTGTCGATCTGCGCGTACGCCGTGCGCGTGTGATGCAGGCGCGTCAGCAGGCTGGCGATCTGCCCGAGCGGCGCAACGCAGCGTCCTGACAGGATCGAGCAGGCAACCAGCCCGCCCATCGTCAGTTCGCGGTTGGCGATCAGATAGACGCCGTAGATGACCACGCCGATGTAGGCGATGTTCTGCACCGTGCCCGCGACGTTGATGGTCAGCGCCGACACCAGCCGCAGCTTGAGCGACGAGGCGGCCTGGTCATCGACGGCATTGGCCCAGCGCCGCGCCAGCAGCGGGCCGGCCTGCGACGACTTGACGGTTTCGAGGCCCGAAATCGCCTCGACCAGTACGCCCTGTTTCGACAGGCCTTGCCCCAGACCTTCGGCTGACAGCCGGGCGAGTGCCGGTTGCGACAGATAGCCGACGCCAATGACCAGCGGCACCATCAGCAGCGGCACCAGCACCAGCGGGCCGCCGATCGCCCAGATGACGACGAGGAACAGGATGATGAACGGCACATCGACCAAGGCGGCGAGCGTCGCGCTGGCGAAGAAGTCGCGCAATGCCTCGAACTCGCGCAGCAGACCGGCGAAGGCGCCGCTCGAACCGCGGCGGTTTTCGAGGCGCATCGACAGCATGCGGTCGAAGATCGCGGCGCCGACGGTGCGGTCGATGCGTTGGCCCGCGACATCGATGAAATAGCCGCGCAGCGATTTGAGGATGAAGTCGAACACCAGCACGATGGCGACGCCGATCGACAGCGCCACCAGCGACTGGGTGGCGTTGTTGGGGACGATGCGGTTGTACACCGTCATCGAAAACAGCGAGGTCGCGAGGCTGAACAGGTTGATCATCACCGCGGCGACGGCGACCTGCATGTAGATGTTCGCGTTGTCGCGGATCGGGTCCATCAGCCACGGCGAAATGCGCGGTTTCGGTGGGGCGATCGACAGGTCGGGGTGCTTGTCGGCGCGGTACGAACGCGGCGCGCGCGACACTTCGGGTTCGGTGGCGGCAGCAGCCAGCGGCACGGTTTCGGTCATTGCCCCATCTCCCGGCTGGTCAGTTTGATGCCGAATACCGGCAGCATTTCGCCGGTGCGGGCCAGCAGCACATAGCGTGCGACATCAAGTTCGACAGCCCCCTGCAGATAGTTGGCGGCGCTGTTGAAAAAGTCCTGCTCGGCGCGCAGCAGGTCGAGCAGCGAGCCGCGCGAGACGCGGAACTGTTCGACGAACATGTCGCGCGACCGGCGATTGGCTTCATAGGCATTGGCCAGCGTATCGGTCGAGCTTTCGAGCAGCGCGATATCGGTCCACGCCACGCCGGCATCGCGTGCGGTTTCGTTGGCGATGCGCGTCGTCACGTCCTCGGCGCGCTGGTAGCGCGCCTTGGCCTGCGCGATGCGCGCCTGCGCGGCGCCACCGGCGGTCAGCGTCTGGCGCAACAGCACCTGGGCGCGCACGTCATAATCCTGCGCGCCGCCCGACAGGTCGTACAGGCTGCCGGTGACGCCCGCCGACAGCCGCGGCAGCGCATCGCCCTTCGCCGCCGACCAGTCGCCCTTGGCGGCGGCGGTCTGCGCCGAAGCCGCGGAAACCGCCGGCGCGTCCTTGCTCAGCGCCAGCGCGTCGGCGAGCGATGTCGCCGATGATTGCGGCGGCAGCGGCCGCGTCAGGTGCAGCGGCGCATCGACACCGAACAGCTCGCGGTAGTTGCCGCGCGCGCCGTCGAGCCGGCGCTGGAAGCGGATGCCCTGGACCTGCGTATCGGCGAGGAAAGCCTGCGCCTGCGCGACCTCGCTGCCGCTGCCCAGCCCCTGTTTGAAGCGCGTCTGCGTGTCCGACAGAATCTGCTGGTGGCGCGCCACGCTGGCGGCGTTGAGCTCGATGAGAATCTGGAAGGTCAGCACGTCATAGTAAGCGGTGACCGACCGCAGCGCGGTATCGGTGGCGACGCGCGCGACTTCGGCTTCGGCGGCCTTGACGCGCGCGCTGGCGGCGGTGACGCGGCTGCTGGTCGCGCCGAAATCGTAAACCAGCTGGTCGACATTGGCGATGGCGTCGTTGCGCAGCGTCGGGCTGAGGCGTTCGATTTCGGTCTTGGTGCCCTGCAGGTGGCGCGCAATCGAGCGGCTGCCGACGACCTGCGCATCAAGCTTGGGAAACAGCCCGGCGCGGACTTCGGTGCGCACTGCGGTGGCTTCGGCCTGTTGCTGGATGGCGGCGGTGACGGCGGGATGGACCTCGACCGCGTCACCGACGGTTTCGCGGAACGGCGTCGGCGGCGTTGCGTCGCGCATGAAGCGCAGGAACGGATCGCGGTTGAAGTCGATCTTCATCGGGTTGCCCGACGGCGGCGGCAAGGTCGCCACACCCGTCGGCAGCACCGGCCGCGCTGCTGCTACCGGCGCCGGCGGCAACGGCGCGACGGTCTGTGCCGCCAGCGGTGCGGCGAGGCAGGTCAGCAGGGTGGGCAACAACAAACGCAAAACTTGAACTTCCTTCAACGGCTGCGCACGCCCTAGCGGCGCAAGCTTATGGCAAACTTACGCTGCCAACTCGGTAATAGCCAATACCGGCAAATCACTGCTAGACGTCGCACATCCATAGCGTCGCGGGAGTGAAAGATGCGTGCCAACTTGATCAACACAGTGGCACACGCCGCGCTTTCGGCACTGATCGTCGTCGGAACCGCGGTTCCACTGCGCGCCGCCGATGCGTTGACCGCAACCGCCGCTGCCGACACGCCGTATCTGACCAGCCTCTACACACACCTTCATAGCAGCCCCGAGCTGTCGTTCCAGGAAACCGCGACCGCCGCACGGATGGCGGCCGAGGCCAAGGCGGCGGGCTTCACCGTGACCACCGGCGTCGGCCAGAAGGGTGTTGTCGCCGTCATGGTTAACGGCCCCGGGCCGGTTTTGTTGATCCGCACCGACATGGACGGGCTGCCGGTCAAGGAAGAAACCGGGCTGCCCTATGCCAGCACCGCGACCGGCAAGGCCGCCGACGGCAGCATGACGCCGGTGATGCACGCCTGCGGCCATGACATCCACATGTCGGTGTGGGTCGGCGTGGCGCGCGCCATGGCGAAGGCCAAATCGCAGTGGTCGGGCACGCTGGTGATGATCGCGCAGCCTGCCGAGGAGATGATCGGCGGCGCCGACGCGATGCTCAAGGACGGACTCTACACGCGCTTCCCCAAGCCGCAATATGCGCTGGCGCTGCACGACGACAACCGCATCCCGGCGGGCAAGCTGTCGGTGCCGCCGTACCGCGCGCTCGCCGCCGGATCGTCGCTCGACATGGACGTGTTCGGCATCGGCGGCCACGGCGCCTATCCGGCGACCACCAAGGACCCGATCGTGCTGGCCGCAAACATCATCACCGGCATGCAGACGCTGATCAGCCGCGAAAACGACCCGTTTGCGCCTGCCGTCATCACCGTCGGCTCGATCCACGGCGGCACCAAGCGCAACATCATTTCGAACGAGGTCAAGCTGGCACTCACCGTGCGCTCGTACGACAGCAAGCAGCAGCAACGGCTGATCGACAGCATCGGCCGCGTCGCCAAATACGAAGCACTCGCCGCCGGCCTGCCCGATGACAAGCTGCCAACGGTCAAGGTCGTCGAAAGCACACCGCCGACGCTCAACACCCCGGCGTTCGCCGCCAAGGTCCAGGCGCTGTTCGTTCAACGCTTCGGCAAGGACCGCGTCGTCGACCTCGACCCGTCAATGGCCAGCGAGGACTTCAACGCCTTCGGCCTCGCCGACCCATCCATCCAGACGGTCATCTTCTGGCTCGGCGCCACCAAGCAATCGACCTGGGAAGCCGCCAAGGCCGCCGGCGTCAATCCGCCGTCGCTGCACAGCTCCAAATTCGCGCCCGACCCGGCGCCGACGATTGCCACGGGAGTCGAGGCGATGTCGGCGGCGGCGTTGATGGTGCTGGGGAAGTCGTAGAAAGGGCCTCCGGCGGGCAGGGCTGAGCCCTGCACCCGATACTTCTACCTGTCCCCCACTTGAGCGTGGCGAACGTATAATGGGGAGGGAGCTGAATGGCGGCTTCCTGGTCTGGATCTGTGGTTAGCTGCCACGGGCTCAGTTGCTCAACGAACGCGTCGCACCACTGGGGAGCTGACGCCCATTTCTGTGGTGCAAGCGACTACTTCAACACCGCTGGCGCAAGCCCGGCCAGCTTGCGCTGCTTGTTGATCTCGGCCCGGCAGCGCCCCTTGACTGCCTCGAAGCGCGGGTCGCCGTTGAGTGGTGCGACCCACCACAAATCGCCAATCCACACATCGGTGCCGCAAACTTGCCACCATGCAGTGCCGATACCGGCCTCGAGCTTGGCCAATGCGCCCGCGCGGTCGCCTTCGGACAGCATCAAAAATGCCCAATTGCTCGCATTGAGTGAGGCAGCCGTTCCATTTGCCTCCGCATGGGTCATTCGGGCGCGCGCAAAGTTGCGCAGCGCCTCCGCATCGCCCCGGCGCCCGACGCGCTCGAATGCCGGCGCGAGATAGAGCGCGCCGTATTCGTCAGCGACCTGCGACGCGAGATAAGCGCCGACCGCGGTGAACCGCGCATCGAACGCCCGCACAAGGTCTGTGGGGCGATCGAGATCCATAAGCACATATGACAGCCAAGCTATCTGGAGTGGATCGTCCCACGCCGCCGGTCCGTTCCGCAAAATCAAGTCAGCGGCTGGTCCCATTTGCGTCGATACGATCCTCCACCGATATGGGAGAAGGGTCGATATTTCTGCTGGGCTGAGCTGGTTCGCAGCTTGCATGGCAAGTAGTGCGTTCAGTCGAAAATTGGCGGCATTTGCTGATTGAGCGTTACGAGCGAGCGCTGCATTTGCCAGTTTCAGGCTGCGCGCATACTCGCCCATGTCCAATGCTGCGGAGCTTTCAACGATATCCGCATCAGCGGCATTGGGCGTGATCGACCGGTAGTGCTGCGTCAAAGCGCGGGCCTTTTCGGGGCGACCCGCCCACACATATCCTTGCGCAAGGTTCAATGTATTGATCGTCCAGAGCGGGTCAATTGCGACCGACTTTTCGTATTCCGCGATGGCACGGTTGTTTTGGCCCAAGAAGCGATACACGGTTCCCAGCATGAACCGAGGCTCCGAATCGTCGGGTTTCAGCGCCAGCGAACGGTTCAACGCTGCGACTGCGCCGCGGTAATCACCTATATCGCGCAAAACCCGACCGAGCGCTGCGTAGCCGTCCGATAGATTCGGGTCGAGCCGTGTGGCGGTCTCGGCGTCATGCCGGGCTGCCGCACGTTCGCTGGCCGGTGTGCCGATATACTGTACGGCCAATGCAACAGCCTGCGAGCGGACAGCATAGGCGGGCGCATACTCGGGTGCGAGCGCGACCGCCTCATTCGCCAGCACGCGCGCTTTGGCAATCGCGTCTGCCTGCCGTGTCCGCAACAACTGTCTGGCAATCAGCACTTTCTCATACGCCGCCGGCGGCACCTTGGCAGTACTGGTCACCGCAACCTGCGCATTCCCGCCAAGGGGGCCGGCCAGCTGCACTGCCACCGCTTGTGCAACCTCTTCCTGTACCGCCACGACATCGGTGCCGTTGCGGTCGAACGTCTGGCTCCAGATCTCGCTGCCATCGGCGGTGTCGATCAGCCGTACCGAAACCTTGACGCTGTCCGCCCCGTTGCCGCCACGCACGCTGCCTTCGAGCAGCCGCGTCACGCCGAGCTTGTCGCGGGCGAAATCGGGGTCGGCGCTATTGTCGCGGATCGCGCGCGCTGTGGTCCCGCCGAGCACCTTGAGCCGCGCGTCATGCGCCAGCGTGTCGAGTATTTCCTCCGCCAGCCCTTCGGCGAAATACGCCTTGCCCTTGGCTTGCGACATGTCGGTGAAGGGCAGGACCGCGACGACGGGCTTCGCTGTCGGGCCGAACTTGGGCCCATAGAAATGCCAACCCGCAACTAGGGCCGCAACCAGCACCAGCGCCACAACCAGCCATGGCATGAAACGTACTGGCGATTTGAGTTTGGGCGCCACTGTGGCCGCTGGCGTGCTGCCCGCAACGCGTGCAATGGCCGTAACCAGCGCCGCGATTTTCGGGTCGCCGGCACGCCCGCGCCAGCCCGACAGGTCGACCGCCTGTAGTTGGCGAAACCCCAACGGCGGCGGCGTGCTGTCAAGTTGCACCGGCACCAACCGCTTGCGGTCGCGACCGGCGCCGGCCTCGTCGCGGACCCATGCCGAGCCTACCGACGTCGCCGACCAAGCGACGACGACGACGTCGGCCGCTTCAAGTTCGCGCGCGATATCGTCAGAAAAATCGGCACCACCCTCGATCGCGGTGTCCCACCATACCGACAACCCAGCGGCGCTCAGCGCCTCGGCGAGCTTCGCCACGCGTGGCCGGTCAGCACGTGCGTACGATAGAAAAACGCGCGGCGGTTGCGGTGCGTTCAAGACATCCCCCCGAATTGTGCCGCCACCGTATGGGATGACGACGACGGCGCATAGCCCCCACCATAGATGCTTGCCCCTACGGACCGAGGTTTTAGCTCAACGGCAGGTTACGAGAATCGAACAATAGCCCTTCAATGACGTAAATGGGGCGCGTTGCCGCCGGCATGCCCCATATCCGCTTTGGCGCCGACGGCCCTTGGAAACCGTTAGTCTGCTTGCCACCCCATTCCGGAAATCCCCGTATATGGTTTCGCGGCCTATCCGACCGCTCGGCGCGTCCCTCGACTTCGCTCGGGATGAGCGGGGTTGGGTATTTCGATAACGCTCAGCGCGGTCAGGCTTCGGCGCGGTTTTCGATGCGGGTGAGCCAGTAATCGGCGTCATAGGTGGCGTCGCCGGTGAGGTAGCGCCACAGCTTGATGCGGTTGAGGAATTCGAGGCGCCCGGTGTCGTTTTCGAACCAGGGTTCGGGGGTCATCAGGATCTGTTCGACGCTGTGGGGTGGCGGCGCCTTGAGATAGAAAATCGGGCGTTGCGCGGTCTGCGGCACCAGCGTTGACACATCGAACTGGCGCACCTGCGACTGGCTCGGGTTGATGCGGATCTTGAACATCGTGCGGGTGCGGTCCGACAGGTTGACGCCGCCGCCGTGCCAGATGCCCGAATGGATGAACAGCAACGTGCCGGCCTTGCACACCATGTGCTGCTGGCCGCGGATGTTCTGGTAGCGCGCGATCGCCGCCTCGCTGACCTTGCGCAAATGGCTGCCGGGCAGGAAGCGCGTACCGCCCATGTCGCGCGTCACCTCGTGCGGATAATACATGATCTGGATATCGAAGGCGCGGCGCGGGTCGATCGTCGAGTCCTGGTGCAGGTGCTGCGAGACATTCTCGCCGCCGCCGGCTTCGTGATACGCCGGCGGGAAGGTCACGTGCAGGAAATGGTGGTCGAACACCGGCGCTTGACCGACGAGGCTGCGCACCGC
>CALDHQ010000545.1 GCA_937894055.1 uncultured Polymorphobacter sp. | reverse complement strand
AGCCGCGCAGCTTGGTGCGGGCGAAATACTGCTGACCAGCATGGACCGCGACGGCACGCGCGGCGGCTATGATTTGGCGCTGACGCGCGCGGTGGCTGATGCGGTGCCGGTGCCGGTTGTCGCATCGGGCGGTGTCGGCAGCCTCGACGATCTGGTGGCAGGCGTGCTGCAGGGTGGCGCGAGCGCGGTGCTGGCGGCGTCGATCTTCCACTTCGGCGAAGCGAGCATTGCACAGGCGAAGGCGGTGATGCACGCTGCCGGAATCGAGGTGCGCCAATGACCGATGCCAGCCTGACCCAGATGTTCGAACGCCTTTACGCGACCGTGGTCGAACGCCGCAGCGCCGACCCCGAAACCTCGTATGTCGCGCGGCTGACGGCTAAGGGCCGCGTCAAGATCGCGCAAAAGCTCGGCGAGGAGGCGGTCGAAACCGTCATCGCCGCGGTCGCGCAGGACAAGCCGGCGCTGGTCGGTGAAACCGCCGATTTGCTATTCCACCTGAGCGTCTTGCTGGCCGACGCGGGCATCACGCCCGCCGACATCGCCGCCGAACTGGTGCGCCGCGAAGGCGTGTCGGGGTTGGCGGAAAAGGCGTCGCGCAAACGCTAGCCGAGCGAGCGCCACGCGACATAGGCGGCCGTCAGTAGCACCATCACTGCGAACATCCGCCGTGCCAGCGGCGCGCGGTCGGCGAGCCGCCGCCCGACCGGAATCGCCAGCGCCGCGCCGACGACGCCGCCGGCGACCAGCGCCGCGAACACGCCCCAGTCGACGAACCCCGACAGCGCGTAGCTGGCGCTCGTCGCGGCGCCGAACAGCACCACCGACACCAGCGACGACGCCGCCGCATTGGCGAGCGTCATCCCCGTAGCCGCCATCAGCCCCGGCACAATCAGGAAACCGCCGCCAATGCCGAAGAACCCCGCCGCCAGCCCGGTGAGCAGCCCGACCGGCGCCAGCTTGACCACCAGCGCATTGTTCAATCGCACCCCGGGGTCGCCATCGGCAGTGCGCGGCAGCAGCATCGAGCCGCCGACCAGCGCCATCGCCAGCGCGAACCACGCCATCAGTGCGGCGCCGTCGATCTGCTTGGCGATGGCCGCGCCGGTCAGCGAGCCGGCGACACCAGCGACGGCAAACACGCTCGCGCACGGCCATTTGACCCGCCCGGCGCGCGCCTGCACCGCCAGCCCGGCGAGCGCATTGACCGCCACTGCAGCCGCCGAGGTGCCGATCGCCACATGCGGATCGCGCACCCCAACGATGTAGAGCAATAACGGCGTCGCCAGCACCGAGCCGCCGCCGCCGAACACCGACAGCAGTAGCCCGATCAGCGCGCCGCCCGCGAGCGCCGCCGCATAGGAGATGTCAGGGTCCATCGACCTAGGCCGCCACGCGGTTCCACGGCATCAACGCCAGCAGCCTGGCCATGCCGCAGAAGCCGCTGACGCCGGCAAACGTCAGTCCGGCACCGACGAACGCCGCCAGCCCGAACCACGCGGGTGCGACCAGAAAGCCGAGCAGCACGCCGAGCAGCACAAGGCTGCCGGCGACGATCTGCACCTGCCGCATCATTTCGAGCGGTGCCTTGGCGTTGGTCAGCACCGGCAGGCCGGCGCGCGCCCAGGCATCGATGCCGCCGGCGAGCACATACGCCGGGCCGGGCGCTGCCGCGGCAAGCTGCGCGCAGCTGGCGCCGGTCCGCATGCCGCTGCGGCAGGTGAAAACGATGTCGGTGCCGCCCAGCGCCGGCAGCGCCTCGCGGCCGAAGCGTGATAGCGGCCGCGACAGCGCGCCGGGCACGTGTCGGCGGGCGAATTCATCGGCCTCGCGCACGTCGATCAGCACCGCCTGCCCGCTACGCAGGCGCTCGGCGACGGCGTCAGGGCTCAGCGTGGTCAGGGTATCAGTCATTGGGGGTCTCCACGTCCTGGGGGCAATAGATCGCGGCCAGCGTTACCAGCAGTTGCGCGGCGGCGGGGTCGTCGATGCGGTAATGGATGGTCTGGCCTGCGCGGCGCGTCGCCACGAGCCCGTCGGCGCGCAGCACCGCGAGATGCTGCGACAGCGCCGACTGCGACACGCCGATCAGCGGCAGCAAGGCGCCAACGGTGCGCTCGCCGCCGCTCAGCTGGCACAGGATCATCAGCCGGCGTTCGTTGGCGAGCGCGCGCAACAGCTTGGCAGCATCGGCGGCGCTGGCTTCGAAGCGGGCGAGGTCGAAGGTTTGAAGGTCAATCATGGGTCGATATATATCAGTTGATTCTAAATTAGCAAGTCCTTATATACTCCGCATCAAACCGAAAGGACGTTGCCATGCAACCCGATATCCAGACCTTCTTCGATCCTGCCACCTTCACCGCGACCTACCTCGTCAGCGACCCGGCGACCGGCGTCGCGGCGCTGATCGACCCGGTGCTCGATTTCGATCCGCGCGGCGCGCGGCTGTCGACGACGTCGATCGACGCGGTGCTGCAGGCGGTCACCGACCGCGGGCTCAAGCTCGCCTATGTGCTCGAAACGCATGCGCACGCCGATCACCTGTCGGCGGGCGACCATGTCCGCTGCGCGACGGGTGCCAAGCTCGGCATCGGCGCGCATATCACCGATGTGCAGA
>CALDHQ010000544.1 GCA_937894055.1 uncultured Polymorphobacter sp. | reverse complement strand
CCGGTGAGGTGCTGGTCTTCGGCGAAGAGAACGTCACGTGGATTCGTGAGGGGCTCGACGAGGTCGTCGACACGTTCGCCGACAACCCGCGCATGGCCGTGATGCTGGGCCGCGCGAACGACGAGCACGGCAATCCGCGCAAGCGATACCCCGAATACCGCGAGCCCGCGACGGTGTGGAATTCGGCCCGCGTTGGAACGATCGAATTGGCCGTGCGCCCCGCAGCCCTGCTCAAGGCGGGAGTTCTGTTCGATGAGAACTTCGGCGCCGGCACCGAGAACTATTTGGGCGACGAGTACATCCTCGTCGCCGATGCAAACCGTGCCGGCCTCAAGTGCGAATACTTCCCCATCACGTTCAGTCAGCACCCGAAGGATTCGTCGGGGACGCGGTTCGGCACCGAGGCCGATGCTCGCGCTCGATCGCGGGTGTTCGACCGCGTGAACGCCGGGTCGCTGACCACCGAGGCGCGCAGGCGATTTTCGGGGTGCATATAGGCGCGGCGCACGCCTTCGTTGACCATTTCTTCAAGTGTCATAGAGGCTTGCCAGCGAACGTTCATACCGACTTTGCAGAACACCACGACAATGCCGGTATCCTGGCAGATCGGCCGGTGGCCCTCGGCGCACATGCGGCTGTTGGTCAGGATCTGCGCGATGGCGTCCTTGGCGGCGGGGCCTTCCTCGGCGTCATAGGCGCGGCCGAGTGCGCGGATATAGTCCATCGGGTGGAAATAGCTGATGTATTGCAGCGCGTCGGCGACCGACTCGATGACGTCTTCCTGTTTGATGATGGTCATGGCGCACCTCGTGAAGCGGAAACGGCGCTGTCTTAGACGAGGGAAATGGTCAAGAACAGGGCCTCCGGCGCCTGCACCCGATTGTCATTAGCGGGTGGCGAAGCCGGTCGCGCTTTAATGCTTTATCCACAGCGATTGAACGCAGCGCGCCAACGCCTTGACCTTGTTCTATTTGCAAAAATTCCTACATCAAGGGCCAATATTACACTTGCGCGTACCCCGGTTTCAGGCACAATCTGTGGGCATAGGGGTGGGGCGACATACAAGCAGTGGTAGCACCGGGAATGTTCCGGCCGGCCGCGGCGACAAGTTTCCCGACAGCGTATGAGGTGGGCAGACCAGTCAGGCTGTGGATATCGGGGATGAATGGCGGGCCAAGCAATTTGGTGCGTGACGCCGGCCCCCGAAAGGTCCAGCAGCAACGGTTCAGCCCGCAGCGTGGCGACAGATTCTTGACGGGGCGGGGCAGCCCCATGGAGCAGAGACGATGGATTTCAGCAGCACGAGCGAAGGCGGCAGCAGCGGCGGTACCGCCGGCGCGCCGCAGGTGACGCCAATGACCAGCAGCACGGTGCTCGACTGGGCCTTCCCTGTCGAAGTCGACCGGTCGCGCGACGCGCTGCTCACCGACTTCGGCCGCGAGACACTGCGCGACCGCTACCTGCTGCCCGGTGAGTCGTACCAGGACCTGTTCGCCCGTGTCGCGGCCGCCTATGCCGATGACGCCGAACACGCCCAGCGCCTCTACGACTATATTTCGCGGCTGTGGTTCATGCCCGCCACGCCAGTGTTGTCGAACGGCGGCACCGGTCGCGGCCTGCCGATCAGCTGCTACCTCAACTCGGTGTCGGACAGCCTCGAAGGCATCGTCGGCACCTGGAACGAGAATGTCTGGCTCGCCGCACGCGGCGGCGGCATCGGCACCTATTGGGGCCATGTCCGCGGCATCGGCGAACCCGTCGGCCTCAACGGCAAGACCAGCGGCATCATTCCGTTCGTGCGCGTCATGGACTCGCTGACATTGGCAATCTCGCAGGGCTCGCTACGTCGCGGTTCGGCGGCGGTGTACCTCGATGTCAACCACCCCGAGATCGAAGAATTTCTTGAAATTCGAAAGCCTTCGGGCGATTTCAACAGAAAGGCCTTGAACCTCCATCACGGCGTGCTGATCACCGACGCCTTCATGGAAGCGGTGCGCGACGGCGCCACCTGGGATCTGGTCAGCCCGAAGTCGGGCGAGCAGCGCCAGACGGTGGATGCGCGCGGGCTGTTCACCAAGATCGTCGAAACGCGCCTCGCGACCGGCGAGCCCTACATCGTCTTCATCGACCATGTGAACGACCACATGCCCAAGCACCAGCGCGACCTCGGCCTCAAGGTCTCGACGTCGAACCTGTGCTCGGAAATCACGCTGCCGACCGGCACCGACCACCTCGGCAAGGACCGCACCGCGGTGTGCTGCCTGTCGTCGCTCAACCTTGAAATGTGGGACGACTGGTCGGGCGACAAGCGCTTCATCGAAGACGTCATGCGCTTCCTCGACAACGTCCTGCAGGACTATATCGACCGCGCCCCGCCCGAAATGGAGCGCGCGCGCTACGCCTCGATGCGTGAGCGCTCGGTCGGGCTCGGTGTCATGGGCCTGCACAGCTTCTTCCAGGCACGCGGTATCGCGTTCGAAGGCGCGATGGCAAAATCGTGGAACATGAAGATCTTCCGCCACATTCGTGCGCAAGTGGATGAAGCATCGATGCAGCTCGCTGTCGAGCGCGGGCCGTGCCCCGACGCTGCCGACATGGGCGTCATGGAGCGCTTCAGCTGCAAGATGGCGATCGCGCCGACGGCTTCGATCAGCATCATCACCGGCGGCACCTCGGCGTGCATCGAGCCGATCCCGGCGAACATCTACACGCACAAGACGCTGTCGGGCAGCTTCTCGATCAAGAACCCGTTCCTCGAAAAGCTGCTGGTGGCGAAGTCGAAGAATTCCGACGCGGTGTGGAACTCGATCCTCGAAATGGGCGGCTCGGTCCAGCACCTCGACTTCCTGACGCCCGACGAGAAGGCAGTGTACCGCACCGCGTTCGAAATCGACCAGCGCTGGCTGCTCGAGCTCGCCGGCGACCGCACGCCGTATATCGACCAGGCGCAGTCGCTCAACCTGTTCATCCCCGCCGATGTCGAAAAGTGGGACCTGCTGATGCTGCACTTCCGCGCGTGGGAACTGGGCATCAAGTCGCTCTACTATCTGCGCTCGAAGTCGATCCAGCGCGCCGGGTTCGCCGGCGGCGTCGAAGCCGACAACACCCCCGACCTCAAGATGATCGAAGTCGAGGTCAAGGATTATGACGAATGCCTTGCCTGTCAGTAGGGCATCCCGGTGGGACCTCCTGCCGGACTCGGCGCGGCGTCAGCCGCGACGGGCGAGCGAGGGGCCGCGCTGCCGCCTTCCACGACGCAGCCGCACGGCCCCTCGCTCCTTGCCGACAGGTGACGGGGTGAAGGGCCTCCGGCGGGCAGGGGCTTGGCCCCTGCACCCAATTGTCGGGCGCGCTTCAATCGGGTGCAGGCCTCAGGCCTGCCCGCCGGAGGCCCTTTTCTGCCAATGACTTTCGCCTGATTTTCTGATACAAACCAAGAACACTTTCTCCGGAGTCCACCCCATGTCGCTGCTCAAAGCCTCGAACACCTACAAGCCGTTCGAATACCCCTGGGCGTTCGATTTCTGGAAGCGCCAGCAGCAGATCCACTGGATGCCCGAAGAAGTGCCGCTCGGCGAGGATTGCCGCGACTGGGCGCAGAAGCTCAGCGAGCACGAGCGCAACCTGCTGACGCAGATTTTCCGCTTCTTCACCCAGGCCGATGTCGAGGTGCAGAACTGCTATCACGAAAACTACGGCCGGGTGTTCAAGCCGACCGAGATCAAGATGATGCTGACGGCGTTCAGCAACATGGAGACGGTGCACATCGCCGCCTACAGCCATTTGCTCGACACCATCGGCATGCCCGAAAGCGAATACAGCGCCTTCCTCAACTACAAGGAAATGCGCGACAAGCACGACTATCTGGCGACGTTCGGCGTTGATACCGACGCCGATATCGCGCGGACGCTGGCGATGTTCGGCGGCTTCACCGAAGGCCTGCAGCTGTTCGCCAGCTTCGCGATGCTGATGAACTTCCCGCGCTTCAACAAGATGAAGGGCATGGGCCAGATCGTCACCTGGAGCGTCCGCGACGAGAGCCTGCACTGCGAAGGCATCATCAAGCTGTTCCACGCGTTCTGCGCCGAAACCGGCGTGATGACCGACAAGATCCGCGACGACATCGCCGACATGTGCCAGCGCACCGTGCGGCTCGAGGACAACTTCATCGACCTGGCGTTCGAAATGGGCCCGGTCGAGGGCATGACCGCCAAGGAAATCAAGCGCTACGTGCGCTTCACCGCCGATTGGCGCCTGCGCCAGCTCGGCATGAAGCCGATCTACATGATCGAAGAACACCCGCTGCCGTGGCTGTCGCCGCTGCTCAACGGCGTCGAGCATGCCAACTTCTTCGAAGCGCGTGCGACGGAGTATTCGAAGGCCGCGACGAAGGGGAACTGGAACGAGGTCTGGGATATGTTTGATCGCCGCAAGGGGGCCAAGAGCGCCGATGCGGCGGCGCATGGCGATGGCGCGGAAGAGCCCGGCGGGCTGTTGGCGGGGGTGGCTGCGGAGTGAAGACTTGGAGGTTAATCTGTACCTCTAGAGGTATTTTAAATGAAGATTGAGTCTATTAGAATCAGAAATTATAAAGTTTTCAAAGATGTCTACATAAAAGATCTGCCTAACTTCATGATTGTTGTTGGGGCAAATGGCACTGGGAAAAGTACACTTTTTGACGTTTTTGGGTTTTTGCATGATTGCCTTATTGGAAACGTCAGGCAGGCAATCGACTCTAGAGGACGGTTTCGCGAAGTCCTTAGCAGGGATAGCGAAGATCAAGTCATTTTCTTCGAGATTCAATATAGAATGCAAATTCTAACTTACGACCGATTGGTTACTTATACTTTAGAAATTGGACAAAAAAATAACGTCCCTTATGTAAAAAAGGAAGCGTTGCGCTACAAGAGGGGACAGTATGGAGCTCCATTCTACTTTCTGAATTTTAGTGATGGACACGGGTACGCTATTTCCAACGAAGAGGATTTTAATAAGCCCGATGAAGATCTCGAAAGAGAGGATGCAAGCCTGGGATCGTCGGATATTCTAGCGATAAAAGGCCTCGGTCAATTTGATCGATTTAAGGCTGCGAATGCGTTCCGACGTCTAATCGAATCTTGGCATGTATCTGATTTTCATATCACCTCGGCTAGAGGTAGGGTCGAAACAACTGGAATGAGCGAGCACCTGTCGGAATCCGGGGACAATCTTGCGAGAGTTGCGCAATACATATTCGAACAGCATCCAGATACATTCAATAAAATTATCAGTACAATGAAAAGCCGTGTCCCAGGTGTTTCAAATATCGAACCGGTATTGACAGCTGATGGATACTTGACACTTAGATTTCAGGATGGCGCATTTAAAACACCATTTTTGGATAGATATGTCTCTGATGGAACAATTAAGATGTTTGCTTATCTTGTTCTGTTGTATGATCCTGATGCACACCCACTCTTGTGTGTTGAAGAGCCCGAGAATCAGCTTTATCCCCATCTAATGACTGAGCTAGCCGAAGAATTCAGGCTTTATGCTAATAGGGGTGGCCAGGTTCTAGTATCTACCCATTCGCCAGATTTCTTAAATGCTGCTCAGATAGAGGAAGTATTCTGGTTGGTAAAAAAAGATGGTTATACGTCTATCATGAGAGCTTCTGAAAATGAGCAATTGCGAGACTACATGAATTTGGGCGACAAGATGGGTTACCTGTGGAAGCAGGGCTTCTTTGATGGCGCTGATCCTCAATGAAGGAGATTGTTTTTTTTCTGGAGGAGTTGTCGGCCAAGGCAATGCTTGAAGGAGTTGTTCCCAGGATAATATTGGAAAACGGAATATCTACCAGATATGTCGTGTTTGAAGGTAAGCAGGATCTCGACGGGCAACTAGAACGACGACTTCGAGGATATAGACATCCTAATCCGCGATTTATAGTATTAAGAGATCAAGATGGAAATCCAGACTGCATTGATGTGAAGCGAAGAATCAATGAAATTTGCCAAAGGAGCGGTAGAGACAACATTAAGATCAGAATAGCCTGTAGAGAGCTGGAATCATTTTATTTTGGCGATTTAATTGCTGTAGAACGCGCGTTGAATCTAGTTGGGCTTCATCGACGTTCAAACAGTGCCCGATTCCGCACGCCCGATCAGATCGTTTCGCCGTCGTCGGCTTTAGTGCACCTCACTTCTGGTGGATATCAGAAGGTCTCTGGATCGCGGTTGATCGGTCCACACATGAATCTAGATAATGAGCGATCTCGCAGTTTTGCTGCACTCGTTTCGGCGATACGTTATTTTGTTGAGAATTAGGGGCCGCACAGACCGGTTCTGACATTAGATGTGTGGAACTTCCACTTCAATCGGGTGCAGGCGTCACGCCTGCCCGCCGGAGGCTCATTGCTTCTCTGTCGCGCTTGATGCGGGCAAAGCCCGCATGGTGGGCGTTGCGGGTGCGGGGGTGGTGCTGAGGCAGGGTAGGCAGGAAGAGCGTGGCCAAGCCACGCCGTCGGCCGGGTTCGTCGGCTTTGCCGCCGCCCCGCCGGCCGCGCGGCGCGCGAGTCCGCGCCTAAGGGGAAATTCGCAAGGGCAAATTTTCCCTTAGGCGCTGGCCGCGCTTGCGCTACGCTTGCCGCCAGGGTCGTGCTTGCTAGGAAATTGCCATGTGGCGATGGATTGCGCTGACCTTTGCCTTTGCTTTGCTCGTCACCGCGGTGTGGTTCTGGACCCGGCCGCTTCCCAACGCATTGCCGGTGCCGCAGCCGGCGCAGGTGCCGGTGCCGCCGATGGTGATGCCGGCGCCCGATGCGGCGACTCCGGTGCCGCCGGCGGTGGCGGCGCCGGCCGCGCCTGCAAGCAGTAGCGACGCCGGCGATGATGCGGCGCGCGAGGCCAAGCGCTTTGCGCGGGTCGACAAGGATCATGACAAGGTGGTGACGCAGGCCGAGTTTCTGGCGTTGCGGCGCAAGGCGTTTGCCAAGCTCGATGCCGACAAGAAGCCGGTGACGGGCAGCGACGGCCTGTTCGTGCAGGACAGGCTGCTGTTCTACACGGCGATGGCGCGCGGCGCGATGAGGACGGACGTCCAGCCCGCCGTCCCGGCCGCCTGCGCGATGCCCGCGACGTCCGTGTACAGCCACGCGCCGATCGCGCCCTGCATGATGTGGTTCCGCGAGTTCATGCCGGGGCCCTCCGTCGGGCCGTCCCAGAGCTCCCACAGCGTCGTCGCCGGCTCGACGGGGTGGTTGAACGTCCAGCCAAAAGACGGGTAGTCCGTCTGCAGCGAGATGTTCGCGGCGGTCCACGCGTTGCCCGTCGCCGTGAGCGCGCGCGTGAGGTACTTCTGGCCGATGATGCCGACGGCGAGGTGGCCGTCGTGCGCCGCGATGGCGACCATGTCCTGCTGGACTTCGCGGCGCGGTCCTTCCTCCACCGGCAGGTTCGCTCGATGACCGGATCGATCGCCGAGGTCGGCCTCGGCCGCTGGACGGCTGACGATCTGAAGGCCGCACTGGAGGCCCGCGACCGCCAGGCTTGCGGACCGGTCGCGCCGGCAGGGCCAGCCGGACCACGCTCGCCGGGCGGTCCCTGCGGGCCTGCCGGGCCGATGGGGCCGGCTTCGCCCTGCGGGCCGGTGCCAGCAAGGTAAGGCGCCGCAGGCGCGGTTTGGCTACCCGTTGGCGCGGGGTTGAGCGTGTAGCGTGCGGCGATGGTGTTGTGCGTGGGCAGGCCTGGCCGGGGCGCGCTCGGGTCGGTCTCGACCAGGTACGGGTAGTCGCCCTCGCTGACCCAGGGCAGCGAGTCCAGGGGCAGGCGCAGGCCCATCGGCGAATCGCCAGGCATCAGGTACATGCGCTCGTCCCGGAAGAACCACGGGCCGGTGGTCCAGACCGGGCCGGCCAGGCGCGGGCCCGTGCCCACCTTGACCGGCAGCACATAGCCCACGGTGGCGTCGAGCTTCTGCTCGAACACGCGGCGCAGCCGGGCACGCTCCATCTCGTCGTCCAGCTTGCTGTTGAACGGGTCC
>CALDHQ010000543.1 GCA_937894055.1 uncultured Polymorphobacter sp. | reverse complement strand
CTACCTGCCAGGACCCGTGCGCAAGGCTCAATTACCCTGCCTGGCTCAAAAAGCATTTCTAACCGCACATTGTTACTAGCGGCTCTAGCCGGTGGCGTCACTGAAATACGCGATCTGCTAGCCTCGGATGACACATCTCGCATGCTGGAAGCACTGCAGACGCTGGGTGTAAAACTGGAAAACTTTGCCGAAAATGCCTGGCGCGTGACCGGCTGTAACGGCAATTTCCCAAATAAAAACGCAGATCTGTTTTTGGGCAACGCAGGTACCGCGTTCCGGCCGCTAACCGCCGCACTGGCTTTTGCCAATGGCGATTATCAGCTCTCCGGCGTACCACGCATGCACGAACGCCCGATTGGCGACCTCGTCGACGCATTGGCGCTGCTGCAGGCGCAGCCGGAGCTCATCCCGGGCGCGGTCGAGGAGATGCTGCGCTGGGCGAGCCCGGTGGTGCACATGCGTCGGACGGTTACCCGGGACGGAGTTCGCCTCGGTGACAAGGAATTCGCCAAGGGTGACAAGGTGGTGCTGTGGTACAATTCGGGCAACCGCGACGAAGCCGTCTTCGACGAGCCGTTCTCGTTCAAGGTCGACCGCGCCAACAACCCGCAGGTGGCGTTCGGTAACGGCATCCACTTGTGCCTGGGGTTGCACCTGGCGCGGATGGAATTGCGCATCCTGTTCACCGAACTGCTGTCGCGGCTTGAGAGCGTCGAGCTGGCGGGGACGCCGAAGAATACCACGTCGGTGTTTGTTTCGGGGCTCAAGACTTTGCCGATCAAGTTCAAGATGAAGTAAGGGCCTCCGGCGGGCAGGCCTGAGGCCTGCACCCACTTGTTTGAACCTTGATACGCCAACCAAACTCGCTCATCCCGAGCGAAGTCGAGGGACAGGCTGACAGTTGGGCGTGTCCCTCGACTTCGCTCGGGATGAGCGGCATGGGTTCATGTCAAACTGAACAAACAATAGGATTCACCGCATGCGCAATGACCCTTGGCGGCGCGAGGCCGGCCGCTATGCCTTTCAGCTCAAAGTCGACACGCGCTTTGCCGACATGGACCCCAACCGGCACCTCAACAACAGCGCCATCGCGCGGCTGTACGAGGAGGCGCGCGTGCGCTTCCACATGCACCTGCGCGAACACCATCGCGAAATCGGCCACCCGCACTTCCTCGTCGCGCGCGTCGAAATCGACTATCTCGATGAAGGGCACTACCCGACGCCGGTCAACCTCGGCCTCGGCGTCATCAGCGTTGGCGGCACCAGCTACCGGCTCGGCGTCGGACTGTTCCAGAATGACCGCTGCATCGGGCTATCGGACGGGGTGCTCGTCCATCGCGGCGAGAAAGGTCCGGCGCCCATTCCCGATATCTTGCGCGCCACACTGGAAAGCTACGCGCTGCACGCCTAAGTAGCGCTGCACCTTGCAAGGAGATGTTATGACCGACGCTGCCCAGACCCTGACATTCACGCTCGAAGGCGGCGATGTCGTCATCAAGCTGCGCCCCGACCTCGCCCCCGGCCATGTCGCGCGCATCACCGAACTCGCCAAGGAAGGCTTCTACGACGGCGTCGTCTTCCACCGCGTCATCCCCGGCTTCATGGCGCAGGGCGGCGACCCGACCGGCACCGGCGGCGGCGGCTCGAAAAAGCCCGACCTGAAGGCCGAATTCAGCAAGGAACCGCATGTCCGCGGCGTCTGCTCGATGGCGCGCACCAGCGCCCCGCATTCGGCAAACAGCCAGTTCTTCATCTGCTTCGATGACGCGCGCTTCCTCGACAACCAGTACACCGTCTGGGGTCAGGTCACGTCGGGCATGGAACATGTCGATGCGCTGCCCAAGGGCGAGCCGCCGCGCGCACCGGGCAAGATCATCAAGGCGACCGTCGCCTAGGACGGCGCTGCCAATAAAGCACAAAAAAGCCCCGCTGCTCGGTCGAGCAGCGGGGCTTTTGATTTCAGCAAATCAGGGGCGCGACTTGCTGCAAACGACGACGCCCATGACGATCTTGCACTGAACGCCCTTGCCGATCGACCAATGGCCTTCGCCGGCGATGGCGTTGCCGGTCATGCCGAGCGTGGCGGTGGCGAACAGGGCGGCGAGTGCGAGCTTCTTGATCATGTGATATTCCTTCCGTGTCGCCCGGAAGCTGCCGACGTGACAGCTTCCCGGTGCGCAAAAGGACAACGGGCGTCGGCAGGCATTATTCCGCGCGGCCCCCAAAAAAAGACAAACCGCCCCCGCTTGTTCAAGCGAGGGCGGCTCGATCAGGCCGACCGAAAGTGTCGGCAGCTTATGCGGCGACGCTGGTTGTCACGCGGGTGACGCGGCGGCGCATGGCACCACCGACCATGCCGAAGCCTGCGATCATCATCGCCCAGCTGGCCGGTTCGGGGACACCGGCAGCGACGGCGTCCGCACCGCTGAGTTCGAACGCGTAGATGTAGCTCGGGATCAGCGACTGGCCGGTCGGGCAACTGCCGTCGATGGCGACCTGGCTCGACACACCGCCCTGGCCCGACGTGCAGACGTCAGTCTGGTTGCCGAAGATGCCGGTCTGCGTCACCGAAAAGTCATTGTCGGTGACGATCAGCATCATGATGCCGCCGGTCGACGTGCGCGGGCCGAACGCCAGACCTTCGAGCTTTTCGACCGGGAACATCCCGGCCATGCCGAGCTTGGCGAGCACATCGATATACAGCGTCTTGCTGACCGCAGTGACGCCCGACGGCAGGGTGTTGGTGCCCGCGAGGCTGATGTTCTTGACGTCGGTGGCGCCGGTCAGGTCGATGCGGAACACCTTCTTGGTACCGATCTGCACCGCGCCGTTGGGATCGTCGACACCCAGGCCTCGGTTGTCGCGTTCGATGACCAGCATCGTGCCATCGGGCATCATCGTGATCGACGAGGCGCCGATGCTGCGGCCCTGCTGGTTTGCCGAAAATGTCGGCGAAAGCCCGGCGCTAATCGTGCTCAGCGATTCGAGTTCATAGATGTACTGCGCGTTCTGCGTGCCGCTCGCGACATCGAATTCGACAATGCGCAGGTTGCGGCTGTAGCGGCCCTGCGCGTCGGTGTTGCTCGGCGGGTTGAGGCCTTCATTGACGAGCGGATCCTGCATGATCGCATAGGCCTTGGTGCCGTCGTTCGACAGCGTCAGGCCTTCGAAGCCGCGATTGTCCTGGCGGCCGGTCTGGATCGTCGGGCGACCGTTGACATAGTCGACCGCGCCGCCCGCCGTCTTGGGGATGAGGTTGGCGGGCGTCGTGAAGGCTCGGACCTGCTTGCCGTTGGCGTCGAACTCATAGACCGACGGGCCATATTCGTCGGCGACGAGATAGTGGCCGTTCTTCATCCGCACCAGCCCTTCCGAATCGAAGCTGTTGCCGAGCGTGCTGACGTCGCCGTTGAGGATCAGCGGGTTGAGGCCGTTGAGCGCCTGTCCGGCGGCGTTGGTGAACAGCACGGTCTTCTGCAGCGCGAACGCGACCGGCGCGTTGTTCGCCCCGAACGTAACCTTGAACGCTTCGACGCGCGGCTGGAAGCTTTCGAGACCGCCACCGGGGCCGCGATCGGTCATGCCGTAAAATGTGTCGGTCGCCTTGTCATAGACGAGGTCCGAACCGAAGCTCAGCCGGTCGGTGTTGGCGCCCGACGGCGTCAGCCCCGAAAGGTCCGAGGCATTGCCCGGAACGGTCAGAAAGCCGGTGAAGGTGATGGCGGCGTGTGCCGGCAATGCCGCCGCGCCGAGCAGAAGTGCCGCCGCAAGTTTGGAAATCGTCATGTCGCTGTCCCCTGTTGAGTTCAGCGAGCCCATAAGCGCGGCGTGTTACACACCGGTGCCAATCATGTTGCGGGCTTGTGACAAGCAAAAACCCCGCCGCCTGGGTAGGCGACGGGGCTTTGCAATCCAAATGTAGCTCGCGTCGTGGCAAAGCCACGCCGTCGGACGGGTTCGGTCGGACTTCCGCCCGCCCCGCCGGCCGCGACCCACGCGAGTCGGCAATTAGCAGGCGATTGGAAGTGCAATCCCCCGCTATTTGCGCGCCGCGCGGCTCAGAGCTTGCCGGTCATCTCCGGCACCAGCGTGAACAGGTCACCGACGAGGCCGAAGTCCGCAACCTGGAAGATCGGGGCTTCTTCGTCCTTGTTGATCGCGACGATGATCTTCGAATCCTTCATGCCCGCCAGATGCTGGATGGCGCCCGAGATACCGACGGCGACATACAGTTCCGGTGCGACGATCTTGCCGGTCTGGCCGACCTGATAGTCATTCGGCGCATAGCCGGCGTCCACTGCAGCGCGGCTGGCGCCGACCGCGGCACCGAGCTTGTCGGCGAGCGGGTCGATGAATTCGTGGAACTTGTCCGAGCTGCCGAGCGCGCGGCCACCCGAAACGATGATCTTCGCCGCGGTCAGTTCGGGGCGCGCCGAGGTCGTCAGATCGGCGCTGACGAACTTCGACAGGCCGGCGTCACCGGGGCCACCGATGCTTTCGACCGACGCGCTGCCGCCGCTGGTCGCGGCCTTGTCGAACGCCGTGCCGCGCACGGTGATGACCTTCTTCGCATCCGACGAGGTGACGGTGGCGATGGCGTTGCCGGCGTAGATCGGGCGCGTGAACGTGTCGGCGCTTTCGACCGACAGGATTTCGCTGATCTGCGCGACATCAAGTGCAGCGGCAACGCGCGGCATGATGTTCTTGCCGCGCGTCGTCGCCGGGGCGACGACGGCGTCATAGCCCGGCATCAGCGACACGATCAGCGGCGCAACGTTTTCTGCGAGTGCGGCACCATAAGCCGCGTCATCGGCGAGCAGCACCTTGGCGACTCCCGCCACCTTGGCGCCGGCTTCGGCAACCGACTTGGCGTTGTGGCCCGCGACGAGCAGGTGCACGTCGCCGCCCAGCTTGCCGGCGGCGGTAACCGCAGCGAGCGTGGCATCCTTCAGGATGCTGTTGTCATGTTCGGCGAGAACGAGTGTCGTCATGCGATGGCTCCTGCATTCTTGAGCTTTTCGATCAGCTCGTCGACGGTCTTGACCTTGATGCCCGCCGAACGCTTGGCAGGCTCGACGACCTTGGTGATGGTCAGGCGCGGCGTCGGATCGACGCCGTAGTCAGCCGGCGTCTTCGACGCGAGCGGCTTCGACTTGGCCTTCATGATGTTGGGCAGCGACGCATAGCGCGGCTCGTTGAGGCGCAGGTCGGTGGTCACCACGGCGGGCAGCTTGAGGTCGACGGTTTCGA
>CALDHQ010000542.1 GCA_937894055.1 uncultured Polymorphobacter sp. | reverse complement strand
CCGCGCAGGCGGGAATCCACCTTTCGATGCGCCCAGCTGGGTTCCCGCCTGCGCGGGAATGACGACGGTTCAAATTGAATGAAACAGAAACTAGCGGCCGCTGTTCTTGTAGACCTTGCCGTCCTTCATGATGACAACGAAGTTCTTCGCGGGGTCGGCGACCAGCATGATATCGGCGGTCGGGTCACCATCGACGAGCAGCAGGTCGGCGAGCGCGCCGGGTTCGACGACCCCGAGCTTGCCGGCATACGGTGTGCGCGGCCCCGACAGCGCCAGCAGCTGGGCATTGTCGTACGTCACCATCTTCAGGATTTCGGGTGGCGTGAACCACTTGGTCAGCTTGGTGATGTCCCTGCCCTGGTTGACGTTCTGCTTGACGTTGAACAGATAGTCGGTGCCCCAGGCCAGCTTGACGTTGTGCGCCTTGGCCCAGCGATACGCCGCATCGGTGCCGTCGACGACTTGCTGCTTCTTGGCGCGCGTTGCTTCGGGTGCCGTCGGCGGTGCCGGGTCGAGCACCTGCAGGCTGAGCCAGACGCCCTTGTCGGCGAGCAGCTTGACCGTCGGTTCGTCGAGCAACTGGCCGTGCTCGATGCATTTGACCCCGGCATCGACCGAACGCCGCACCGCCTTGGGCGTATAGGCGTGGACGGTGACATAGGTATTCCAGTCGTCCGCGGCCTCGACCGCCGCCTTGAGTTCGTCGAAGGTGTATTGCGCGACATCGAGCGGGTCATAGGCGGTCGCCGCGCCGCCGCCGGCCATGACCTTGATCTGCGACGCGCCGCCGCGCAAATCCTCGCGCACCGCGGTCAGCACTTCGGCGCGGCCATCGGCGATGTAATAGGCGCCGAGCAGCTCGCCGCGCGAAACCGCGCCGCCCCAGCGCCGCGAGCGTTCACTGGGCAGCCGGCCGTCGCCGTGGCCCGAGGTCTGCGACACCATCGCGCCGCTCGGCCAGATGCGCGGGCCGTTGGTCTTGCCGCTGTCGATCGAGGCCTTGACCGCGAAGATCGGCCCGCCGAGGTCGCGCACCGCGGTAAAGCCGCGCATCAGCATGGCCTCGGCTTCGGCGAGCGCGCGGGCTTCGAGCACTTCGGGCGTGATCTTGGAGTCGACCAGATCGGCCTGGCTGCTGGCGCTCATCGTGATGTGGACGTGGTTGTCGATCAGCCCGGGCATCAAGGTGCGGCCGCGGCCGTCGATGACGGTGCCCCTGGTTGCCAGCTTGGGGCCGATTTCGGCGATGGTGTTGCCGCGCACCAGCACGCTGGTCGGTGCCGACAATTTGGGGTTGGTGCCATCGAAGACGCGGACGTTGGTGAACAGCGTTTCGGCGGGTGCCGTCTGTGCGGCGACCGGGGTGGCGGTGGCCAGCAACGCGGCGAGGAGCAAGCGCGACATGACGGTGTTTCCTGATTGAGCCTGACGCACCAGCGTGACACAGCCGCTGCCGCATTCAAATTGCCAACCGACCCGCTGCGGGTCAAAGTAGGGGCATGACCACCTCGCAGCGCAACGGCACCATCACCATCGACACCGAACGCTTCGCTGCCGAGGCGCGGATGATGGCCTATGCGATGGTCAATGCGTTCGTCACGCAGCACAGCATCGTCACCGAGGCGCTGGCGATGCGGCCGGCGAAATTGCTGGTGTTCATGGTGATCATCGTCGCCACGGTGCAGCGGTCGTTGCGCGATCCCGACTTTCCGGCGGAGCTGCACGGGTCGGCGCGGATGGCGCGCGCGCAGGTCGGCTATATTTCGCGCCGGGCGATTGCCGAGGCGTCGGGGCTGCCGCGCGAGAATGTCCGGCGGATTGTGGAAGAACTACTTGAAGAGGGCCGGCTGATTGTCGGGCCGCGCGGCGATTTATACGTTGTGGATCGCCATCACTGGCTTCGCGCGCGGGAGGCAGAAGCAATCGAGGTGGTCGAAGTCACCATTATGGCTGATTTGAGCCGGCTGGATTACCAGGCGTTCTGGGCCGAACTGGAACGTCACAGCTGGTGCCACCCGCATGATGCGGCCGGCACGAGGCGCAATCTTGCCGACCTGCCGCCCTCCATTTCGGCGCTGACGGACGATCCGTACCGCAGTCTGGCGAGTGCGCTGCGCCGCGCGGAGAACCTGCCCAAGCCGGCTTCGCTATTCAGCGAATGCAAGCTGGCCAACGCATTGCGCGAGGCGCTGTCGCCCGGGCTGGTGGAGGCCGATTTCGATGCCGCGCTTGACGCCGCGATCAAGCTTCTGCCGGCGCGCGAGGTAGCGCAAATTAATGTTCTGGAAATGAATTGCAGCTTCTGAATCGGGGATAGCAGATGTCGAAGCGGACAATCCTGATCGTGCTGGCGTTGCTCGTGGCTGCGGGCGGTGCGGCGTGGTATTTCACGCGTCCACCGGCGCTGCCGCCCGGCTTCGCGATGCGCGCGTTGCTGATCCCGGCCACGTCCGGCGCGGTCACCACCAGCGCAACCATGCCCAGGGCCAGGCTGGCGCCGATGATCAGCACGATCAGGGCCGCCCACAGGTACAGCGGTCC
>CALDHQ010000541.1 GCA_937894055.1 uncultured Polymorphobacter sp. | reverse complement strand
TCGTGATCGATCATCACGTCGTGATATTCCGACTGCCAGCGACCCGACTGGCCGAGGCTTTCGGGCTTGGCGTAGGTGCGGAAGTGCATGTGCGTGGTGTTGAACCACACGAAGAACGGAATTCCCGCAGCGTTCTGGCGCTTGATGAAGTCGACGGTCTTGGCGGTGACTTCATCATCGATGGTCTGCATGCGCTTCTTGGTCAGCGGGCCGGTATCGACGACCGTCTGGCCGCCCTTGCCGTCGGCCTTGCAGTGCAAAACGCCGCGCGGGCCCATGTTCTTCCGGAAGTTCGGAAAATCCTTTTCGGGCGGATAATCGCGGTCTTCGGGTTCTTCCTCGGCGTTCAAATGGTAGAGGTTGCCGAAAAATTCGTCGAAGCCGTGCAGTGTCGGCAGGAACTTGTCCTGGTCGCCGAGATGGTTCTTGCCGAACTGGCCGGTGGCATAGCCCAGCGACTTGAGCACGGTGGCAATAGTCGGGTCTTCGGCCTGCAGGCCGACATCGGCGCCGGGCATGCCGACCTTGGTCAGGCCGGTGCGTAGCCCGCACTGGCCGGTGATGAAGCTGGCGCGACCGGCGGTGCAGCTCTGCTCGGCGTAGTAATCAGTGAACAGCATGCCCTGTTCGCCGATGCTGTCGATGTTGGGGGTGCGATACCCCATCATGCCCTTGGTGAAGATCGACAGGTTCGACTGACCGATGTCATCGCCCCACATGATCAGGATATTGGGTTTTCCGCCTGGCATGGTTTCCTCCTCGATTATTGTTGCAGTTCGTCACGAATTTCAGGTCTGTGCAGTAATCACACACACCGACTCCGGCGTCTTCACGCCAGGGGCCGGTGATTTGATATCAAGCCAATGCTTAATGCAAGTTACACGCGGGTGCGGTCGCGCCTAGTCCCGAAACAGTTTGACCGCGATAACCTGGGGTTACCGCGCCGTCGCGGTGCCGAATGCGGCCTCGATGAGCTGCAGGACTTTTTGTCCGGGGCGTGACAGCGCCCGCCCGGCGGGCTGCGCGCAATGGATGTGGTGGCGAAAATCGATGCCCGCGATATCGAGCACGGCAATCGCATAGCGCTTCAGCAGCCGTGCCAGAATCTGCGGCGACGCATAGGACACCATGTCCGAGGTCTCGACCGCTTCGGCGAGCATTTCGAAATCATCGCACTGGAACCCGGTGTGGAGTTCGCCGACGCCGGCCGCACTGCTGTACCAGGCCGCGAATGGCGTGGTGAGGCGGACATGCGCCATCTTCCATGGGCGCAGGTCGCTCAGCTTGACGCGCGGCTGCAGCGCCAGCGGATGACCCTTGCGCACGAAAAACACCGGCTCCACCTCGTCGATGACCCGCGCCTGGATGTTGGCCGGCAAGCTGATGCTGTCGCAATTGCCGATGAACATGTCGATATCGCCGCGCACCAGCCGCGGAAACTGTTCGGACGGCGTGCCGATGTCCATCTCGATGGCGATGCCGGGATGGTCGCGGGCGCAGCGGGCAATGACCTGCGACGCAATAATCGGTGCCGCCACCGGCCCGACGCCGATGCGGACGCGGCCGGTTTCGGACAGCAGTTCGTCGCGCAGGTCGCGGTGGATGGCCTCCAAGTCGAGCAGGATCTGGCGGCCACGGCGCAGCAACAGCGTGCCGATTTCGGTCGCCACCGCGCCGGTCGTCGAACGCTCGAACACCACCATGCCGAGCCGGTCCTCGATCAGCCGGATATTCTTGCTCAGCCCCGGTTGCGTCATCCCCAGCGCGTCGGCGGCGCGGCGGATGCTGCCGTGATCGGCCACCGCCAGCAGTTGGGCAATGTCGCGCGATCCCAGCGCTCCATAGCCCGGCCGCTCCGTATTCATCGGCTATACCCCCAGGTAATCACGCCCTGTCTGCAGGCTTATAACGCGAATGTGGCGCGGGTCTAACAGCAAAGCGAAATGGTAATCCATGCCGGTGCGACGGAGTCGCAATTTGCCGCAAATGCCGTTAATCTGCTGCAACGACAGGTTCGCGCCGCGGCGCGGGTTCGATTGAGAGGCCCATGTTCAGAATTCTTGCAGTTGTCGTGGCATTGGCGCTGGCCGTGGTGTTTGGCCGCGCGGCGCTGTCATCGGGTGATTTCCAGGTCGAAAGCGCGCGCGTCATCGAAGCCGCGCCGAAGGATATCATGCCGTATCTCGACAATTTCCACGGCTGGGCCGGCTGGTGGCCGCCCGAGCGCCAGAACCACGGCCTCGTCGCGCAGTTCAGCGGCAAGCCCAGCGGGCCCGGCGCGGTTTACGACTGGTCGACCGGCGGTGTCGCAGGCGCAGGCCGCATGACGATCAGCGCCCAGCAGCCCGATTTGTTGACCATCGCGGTTGATCAGCGCGCGCCGCTGTCGACTCAGGCGACGATGGAGTTCCGGCTGGCCAAGGTCGATGAGGGCACCCGCGTGTCGGTCAAATACACCGGCCATAACAGCCTGTGGACGCGGCTGCGGCATCCGCTGGGTGTTGATACCGACGCGCTCGAAAACCAGCTCGACGATGCGCTGACCTATCTCAAGCTGGTCGTCGAAGGCACCGAACCGAGCTAAAGCCCCAAAACCTGCGCCATCGTGTAGCGCCCGGCGGGCTTGCCGCCGAGCCATGCCGCCGCACGCACCGCGCCGTTGGCGAACAGTTCGCGGCCTTCGGCGTGGTGGCTGATCACCAGCCGCTCGCCCTCGCCGGCAAACAGCACGCTATGGTCGCCCGCCGCCGAGCCGCCGCGCAGCGACGCAAAGCCGATTTCGCCCACCGCGCGCGCCGGGCCGATACCGTCGCGACCGCGCTT
>CALDHQ010000540.1 GCA_937894055.1 uncultured Polymorphobacter sp. | reverse complement strand
GAATTCGCATATTGCCGTCGATGGTGCACTGCCGGGATCGCTGCCCCTGCCCTGTTTCAGTTTCGAGGATGCGATCGATGCAGTCCGCGACGGGCTAGCCGCCAAGGCGATGATTCCCATCGAAAATTCGCTGTTCGGGCGCGTAGCGGACATTCACTTCCTGCTGCCCGAATCGGGGCTGTCGATCATCGCCGAGCATTTCGTCCGCGTCCGCCACTGCCTGCTCGGGCTGCCCGGCACGCGCCGCGAGGACATCAAGCGCGCGCTGAGCCACCCGCAGGCCATCGGCCAGTGCCGCACGCGCCTGAAGGGCTGGGGCATCGCCACCGAAGGCTATGCCGACACCGCATCGGCGGCGGCGTACGTGGCCGAAACCGGCAACCCGGCGCTGGCCGCGGTCGCGTCGCGGCTGGCGGGTGAACTCTACGGCCTCGACGTGCTCGCCGAAGGCATCGAGGACGCCGACCACAACACCACGCGCTTTGTCGTGCTGGCCCGCCACCCCGTCACGCCCGCCGATGACGTGCCGGTGCGCACGACGCTGATGTTCGAAGTCCGCAACGTCCCCGCCGCGCTGTTCAAGGCGCTCGGCGGCTTCGCCACCAACGGCGTCAACATCACCAAGCTCGAAAGCTATCTGCGCGGCGGCAGCTTTTCGGCCGCCGAATTCTACGCCGATGTCGATGGCCGCCCGAGCGATCCCAATGTCGCGCTGGCGCTCGAGGAACTGGCGTTCCACAGCAAATGGGTGCGCGTGCTCGGCACCTATCCGTCGGCCCGCGACCACGGTTAGGCTGAAGAGCCTCCGGCGGGCAGGGGCTAGCCCCTGCACCCAAAACACCAAGTCATTCCCGCGCAGGCGGGAATCCACGTGCAGCACCGGCAACAAGATGGAATCCCGCCTGCGCGGGAATGACTCACGCTAAATCGTCGGGTGCAGGGTCTAGACCCTGCCCGCCGGAGGCTCTTAAATCTAGCTGGCAATCCACTCAGCCAGCAGCGTATGCGCAATCGCCAGCGGCGGCGGCGCGTGCCAGTCGCCGTTGCCGGCCATGGCGGCGCGCACCTCGTCGCGGCTGACCCAGCGCGCTTCGGCGATTTCGGCGCGGTCGAGCGTCAGTTCGGTCGACGTCGCTTCGGCAAACGCGCCGATCATCATCGATGACGGGAACGGCCACGGCTGGCTGGCGATGTAGCGGACGCGGCCGATGTTGATGCCGACCTCTTCGTTGAGCTCGCGCGCCACCGCCTCCTCGAGACTTTCGCCATGTTCGACAAAGCCCGCGAGTGCCGAGAAAAAGCCGCGCGGGAATTGCGGCCCGCGGCCGACGAGCGCCTGGTCGCCGTGGATGGCAAGCATGATGACGACGGGGTCGGTTCGCGGGAAATGCTCGGTCGAGCAGGCGCCGCAGAAGCGCACATAGCCGGCCTTTTGCATTTCGGTTGGCGCGCCGCACTTGGCGCAGAATTTGTGGCGCAGATGCCAGTCGAGCAGCGAGCGCGCCTGCGCGACGATGGCGGCGCGGCCATCATCGAGTTGGGCGCCGACGGCGCGGGCATCGGTGGCGCGACCGGGCAGGTCGGTGGCGGGGGCGACGCAGGCAAAGCGTGGTGCGTCGCCGTCGAGGCCGAGGAATACCGTCAGCGCATCGTGCGGGACATCGCTGCGGTGGCACCACAGCAAGTCGAGCGCGCCGCCCATTTCGCTGGCTTCGGTGGTCGCCATCACCGGCTTCAAGTCATCGAACACCAGCCAGCGCGCGCGTGGGTCGGAGCGCAGCGCGATCAATGCTGCCGGGTCGCGGCGCAGCGCGTCGGCGCGGTCGAGCGTCGAGCCGGTGAAACCGACTTTGGGGGTGCGGACGTGTTCAAACAGGTCGGTCATTCAGGCGGCCTTTTCATCAACGCGGTCGGTGTTCAAATGCGCCAGCGCGTGTCGCGCAGCCTTGGCGAAAACCGTGGGTAGCCCGATGCGGTCGATTTCGGCAAGCGCAACCCATGTGGCGCCCGCCGGCAGCGCTACGCTGCGCCGGTCGTTCAGTGTCGCGGCCATGACCACCAGCTCGAGTTCGAAGTGCGTGAAGACGTGGCGCACGCTGCCCGGCAGCAGCTGCCACGTCGCGTCGGCGGGTGGGGCGTGCGCCGGTCGCACCGTCGCCCAGTCATCACTCGGCAGCGCGCGCATGCCGCCGAGCAAGCCGCGCGGCGGGCGCAGCGTGACCAGCACCGCATCACCGGCGCGCAGCCAATAGATCGTGCCCTGCCGCGTCGGCCGCGCAACCTTGGCGGCCTTGACCGGGAAGCGAGTCGGGGTTTGCAGCTTCAATGCCGCGCAGCCGGTGGCGACGGGGCAGGCGGCGCGATCGGGACTGCGCGCCGTGCAGATTGTCGCGCCGAGGTCCATCATGGCTTGCGCATAGTCGCCGCACCGCTGCGCCGGTGTCAGTTCTGCCGCCAGCGTGTGCAGCGTCGGCTTGGCAGCGGGCATGGGTGTCTCAACGGCGTAAAGCCGCGACACAACGCGCTCGACATTACCGTCGACGACGGTGGCGTGCGCGCCAAAAGCAATCGCGGCCACTGCCGCCGCCGTATAGGGCCCGACACCTGGCAACGTGCGCAGCCCGCCCTCGGTCGTCGGAAACCGCCCACCATGGTCGGCAACCACCGCCCGCGCACACGCCAGCAGATTGCGTGCCCGGGCATAATAACCAAGCCCCGCCCAGGCCTGCATGACATCGGCATCGTCGGCCGCTGCCAGCGCCGCGACGGTCGGCCAGCGCGCGGTGAACAGCTCGAAATAGCCCGTCACGCTGGCCACAGTCG
>CALDHQ010000539.1 GCA_937894055.1 uncultured Polymorphobacter sp. | reverse complement strand
TCCGGCGGGCAGGCCTGAGGCCTGCACCCGATTGTTATAGAGCGAGTCATTCCCGCGCAGGCGGGAATCCATGCAACGTTGCCGAAGATGGATTCCCGCCTGCGCGGGAATGACTTTGTGTTGGGTGCAGAGCCTGCCCCGGCGAAGGCCGGGGGGTCACCCCTGCCAGCCGGAGGCTCTTAAACCGTCACCTCGCGCCACTGCCCGGGCGCCAACCCGTCGACGCACCAGTCCCCCACCTGCCAGCGCACCAGCCGCAATGTCGGCAGCCCGGCGGCGGCGGTCATGCGGCGCACCTGGCGGTTGCGGCCTTCGCGGATGGTCAGCCGCAGCCAGCCATCGGGGACAGTCTTGCGGAACCGCACCGGCGGGTCGCGGGGCCAGAGTGCCGGCGCGTCAATGGCCTCGGCCAGCGCCGGCAAGGTCATGCCGTCATTCAACCGCACCCCCCGCCGCAGCGGTTCGAGCGCCGCGTCGGTGACCTCGCCCTCGACCTGCACGAGATAGGTCTTGGCGAGCTTGAAGCGCGGGTCGGCGATGCGCGCCTGCAGCCGGCCATCGTCGGTGAGCAGCATCAGCCCCTCGCTGTCGCGGTCGAGCCGGCCGGCGGGATAGACGCCGGGCACATCGATGAAGTCCGACAATGTCGCGCGCGGTGTCGGGCTGCGCGCGTCGGTGAACTGCGACAGCACGTCGAACGGCTTGTTGAACAGGATCAGCCGCGCCATCGCCCCGTGTCCCTCACCTCGGTCGCGCCGGTTTAGAATGTCGCCGCTGGCAGGTCACGCGATTCGGCTTGCCGGGCTGCCGCCGCGGTGCTTTGAACGCGGGCATGCTGCAACGCTTCGGCCCGTCAATCTGGATCAGCGATGGCCCCGAGGCGGTCGTCGCGGGGTTTCGTTACCCGACGCGCATGGCGGTGATCCGGCTGTCCGATGGCACGCTGTTTATCTGGTCACCGGTGGCGCTGTCGGCGCCATTGCGCGCCGCCGTCGATGCGCTGGGGCCGGTGGCGCATATCGTCGCGCCCAATGCGTTGCACCATCTGCATCTGGGCGACTGGCAGGCCGCTTACCCCACCGCGCAACTGTATGCCGCGCCGGGACTGCGCGCCAAGCGCCGTGACATCGCGTTCGCAGCCGAACTGGGCGACACACCGCCGCCCGACTGGGCCGCTGACATCGATCAGGTCGCGGTGCGCGGCAACCTCATCACCACCGAAGTCGTGTTCTTCCACCGTGCCAGCGCCGCGGTGCTGTTCACCGACCTGCTCCAACAATTCCCGCGCGGCTGGTTCGCTGGCTGGCGCGCACTGGTGGCGCGGCTCGACGGCATGGTCGGTGACGAACCGCGCGTGCCACAAAAATTCCGCCGCGCTTTCGTCAATCGTGCGGCGGCGCGCGTGGCCGTCCGCCGCATCATCGCATGGCCTGCCGCGCGACTGCTGGCCGCGCACGCCCCGCCCGTCAAATCGGGTGCGCAAGCGTTGGTCGCGCGTGCGTTCGCGTGGCTAAGGCCCTAGACTCGTATGAATCATCAAACCCCGCTCATCCCGAGCGAAGTCGAGGGACACGCTGACGGCTGGGCGTGTCCCTCGACTTCGCTCGGCATGAGCGGGGTTGGCTTAATTTGAACGAATACGGCGCTCAGGCGCCAGTAGCGCGCTTGAACGTCGCGTAGCGGGGGTTATCGACGGCGACTTGCGCGACCGCCGCCGCGTACAGCGCATCGACCAGCCCCGGCGTCTGCGCATTGGCGCGACCATCACGCAGCCGTTCGCACAGCTCGTGGCGCAGTTCGGCGGTCGGCCCGTCCTGTCCCGTCAATGCCGTCAGCGCGGCACGCTCGGCGGGTTCGGGCGACGCCGCCAGTTCGCGCGTCACGATCGCCAGCGCATTGCCCGCGACCTTGGCGTGGAATGCCAGCCGTCCCGAAAGCTCGGTTTCGGCTTCGGCGAGGAACAGTCGTACGGCGTCAACCAGCTGGCTGACCGAAGGCGTGCCGCTCATCAGATGCTCCCGTGCTTGAACAGATACAGCAGGTCGAGTTCGTTTTCGGAAATGCGGCGGCCGATGGCGGCGCGCTCGACCGACGGCACGCGGCCCGACAGATGGTCGCTGACCAGCATCACGCACGACATGCCCCAGCGCAACGTGCCCCAGACTTCCCACATGTGCACCGCGTCGCGGTCGACCTTGGCACCGCCGGCAGCTTCATAGGCCGCATACAGCGCCTCGCGCTCGCCGAAGCCGCCGACGGGCTTCTGCCAGTTGCCAAAGCGCCAGGCGTTGCCGCACAGCCAGCCCATATCCTCGAGCGGGTCGCCGAAATGGCCGAGTTCCCAGTCGAGAATGGCGCGCAAGCCGTCAGTCCCGACGATGAAATTGCCGCTACGGAAGTCGCCATGAACCAGCGCCGTCGGCTCGGTATCGGGCAGCCGTTCCTTGAGCCAGGCGAACGCCAGATCATACGCCGGCAGCTCGATGCCGAAGTTGCGATAGGCGGCAAAGCTTTTCGCCAGCAGCGCCTGCGGCGAGCCGCCGTTGAGCGGCAGCCCGTCGAAGGCCGAACGCGGCAGTGCGTGCAACTGCGCCAGCGCCCTACCCGTCACGTCGGGCGGCGCACTGCGGATGGCCTGCACCACCTCCACCGGCGTGCCCAGCTCAGTGACCTCAAACAATATTTCTGCCATGCCCCGGGGCAGCCGGATACAGCCATGGGACGCCGGACTGCCAGGATGGGGAATGGGCCCTGCATGCATGCCGATGGCTCCGTTGATACGCATCCAAAACGGCATGGAAGCCCCCACAAACCGCCCTCCCGCCGGCACCGCGGACCGGCCGTTCCTCGCATTGCGGTTCACGGTGTCCCCGCCGGCATCGACCACCACGCCCCACGAGGTGGACCGCTTGTATCTGGCCTTTTCCTTGATGCTGAAAGACCCCACCGGCGTGGGATGACTGCTGGTGCCGCTGGCCACATAAGTCCATCCCGCCGGCTGCCCGCCACGGCTGAGCTGGGCTTTTTGTTCACTGAGATCAATGGTCACAGTCACAGGCCCGGTCAATTCCG
>CALDHQ010000538.1 GCA_937894055.1 uncultured Polymorphobacter sp. | reverse complement strand
GAAGAGCGCCAAACAAATGGGTGCAGGCCTCAGGCCTGCCCGCCGGAGGCTCTTAGCCCTTCAACCCGTCGAAATACCGCATCACGTCGCCGCTCTCGACAACATCGGCGTATTTCGCCTGCAGGTCGAACAGGTTCGCGGCTTGCACGGCGGGGTCGCGGTCGCCGCAGGCGTCGCGGACGATGAGCGGTATGAAGCCGTGGCACAGCGCATCGAGCGCGGTGGCGCGGACGCAGCCCGAGGTGGTGACGCCGGCGATGGCCAGCGTGTCGATGCCGCGTTGGTGGAGGCGGTCGGCGAGGTCGGTGCCGAAGAAGGCGCTGGGGTAGTGTTTGGTGATGACGGTGTCGGTTGTGCGCGGGGTCAGGCGCGGGTCGAAGTCGGCGAGCGGGTTGCCGGTATCGAAGCTGCCGAGGATGTGCGGGATCTTGCGGTAGAACAGCCCGCCCTCGGCGCCGCCGGGGCTGTATTCGACGCGGCTGAAGATGACCGGCACGCCTGCCGCATCGGCGGCGGCGCGCAGGGCGATGGTGGTTTCGAATTCGGCCTCGACCCCGGCGTAGAGCGGCGCACCTGGCGTCAGATAGGCCATGCCGAAATCGACGATGAGCAGCGCCGGATGCTGGCCGAAGCCGAGCGCGCCGCCGAAGCCGGCGGCGGCATAGTCGGCGTCGGTTGTGCGCTGGTCGCTCACCGCACGCGGCTCAGATGACGCCGGCTTCGGTCAGCTCGGCGCGCTGGGCGCTATCGAGCCCGAGCAGTTCGCCGTAGATTTCCTCGTTGTGCGCGCCGAGATCGGGGCCGGCCCAGGCGATTTCGCCGGGGGTTTGCGACAGCTTGGGGAAGACGCCCTGCATCCACAGATTGGCGAATTCGGGGTGCGCGACTTTCTGCAGCGCGTGGCGCGCGATGAACTGCGGATCGGTCATCATGTCGGGTGCCTTGAAGATCTTGCCCGCGGGTACGCCGCCGGCTTCGAGCAGCGCCAGCAGGTCGTTCGCGGCGAAGTTGATCGTCCATTTGCCGATCAGCGCATCGAGTTCGGCCTGGTGCTCGCCGCGCGCGACATGGCTGTTGTAGCGCGGGTCGCTGCCGAGCTCGGGCTTGCCCATGACCTCGGCCATGCGGCTCCACACCGAGTCCTGGTTGGCGCCGATGAGGATTTCGCCGTCGGCGCACGGATAGACGTTCGACGGCGCGATCTTGGGCAGCACCGAGCCGGTGCGTTCGCGGATGATGCCGGCTTCGGTATATTCGGGGACGGTCGATTCCATCATCGCCAGCACGGCTTCGTAGATGGCGCTGTCGACGACCTGGCCTTCGCCGGTGCGGTGGCGGTGGTTCAATGCCATCAGCGCGCCGAGGCAGGCGAAGGTCGCCGCAAGGCTGTCACCTATGCTGAGGCCGACGCGGCTCGGCGGGTTCGACGGGTCACCGGCGAGGTTGCGCATGCCGCCCATCGCCTCGCCGATCGAGCCATAGCCGGCGCGGGCGCTGTACGGACCGGTCTGGCCGTAGCCCGAAACGCGGATCATGATCAGCGCGCGGTTGAGCGCATGCAGCTGGTCGAACCCAAGGTTCCATTTTTCCAGCGTGCCGGGGCGGAAGTTTTCGAGCAGGAAGTCGGATTTCAGCGCGAGCTTGCGGACGATGTCCTGACCACGCTTGTCGCGCAGGTTGAGCGTGATGCATTTCTTGCCGCGCGCGACGACGGGAAACCACACCGGCTTGCCGCGGCCCCAGGCGCGCATCGGGTCGCCGCCGCCCTTGCCATTCACCGCCGGCGGCTCGATCTTGATGACTTCGGCGCCGTGGTCAGCCATCAGCTGGCCGCAGAACGGCCCGGCGATCAACTGCCCCATTTCAATCAGCCGCAGACCGGCCAGTGCGCCTTGTGTCATACTCTCTCCAACCGATTTCGACCCTATACAGCCCGTACCGGCTTTTGTATACAATTCAGCATCCGGAGACGTTGAAATGTCCACCTCAATTCAGATCGTCGAAGTAGGCGCGCGTGACGGCCTGCAAAACGAGCCAGATATTGTATCCACTTCGGACAAGTTGGCGCTGCTCAACCGACTCATCGACGCCGGTGCCAAACGACTCGAAATCGCCAGCTTTGTCCATCCCGGCCGCGTCCCGCAGATGGCCGACGCCGAAGCCGTCATCGCCAGCATGCCCGATTTGCCCGGCGTTTCATACATCGGCCTGTGCCTCAACAAGCGCGGCGTGCTGCGCGCGATCGCCTCGCGTGACGGCGGCAAGCGCGGCGTTGACGAAGCCGGCTGCGTGATGGTCGCTTCCGACACTTTCGGGCAGAAGAACCAGGGCCAGACGATGGTCGAAGGCCTGCGCGAAAATGCCGAAATGCTGCGTCTTGCCAAGGCCGAAGGCTTGGTCGCGCAAGTGACGATTTCGGCGGCGTTCGGTTGCCCGTTCGAAGGCCATGTGCCGGCGCAGACAGTGGTCGATATTGCCAAGCAACTCGCCGAGTCCGGCCCCGCCGAAATCGCGCTGGCGGATACCATCGGCGTCGGCGTGCCGGCACAGGTCAGCGACTTGTTCGGCCGCGTCCGCGCCGTGCTGCCACCCGAAATCCGGCTGCGCGCGCATTTCCACAACACCCGCAACACCGGCATCGCCAACGCCTGGGCGGCCTATCAGGCCGGCGTCGAGGTGCTCGATTCGAGCCTTGGCGGGCTTGGCGGCTGCCCGTTCGCGCCCAAGGCGACGGGCAATATCGCCACCGAAGACCTGGTGTTCATGCTCGATCGCAGCAACGTCGCCAGCGGCCTCGATCTCGAAAAGCTGATCGCGGTCAATCACTGGTTCGGTGAAATCATGGGCCGGCCATTGCCATCGATGGTCGGCAAAGCCGGCGGCTTCAAAGCGGCTGCATAGTGCACAACAAAGGGGTCAAAACGGCATGAGTTATCGTTTGGGTGTCGATGTCGGCGGGACGTTCACCGATTTGCTGGTGATTGACGAGGCGACCGGCCGCACGTTCCGCGACAAGGTGCCGTCGACCCCGCACGACCCCTCCGAAGCCGTGGTCGCCGGCGCACGCAAGCTGACCGAAAGCGCCGGCATCGCGCCGGGGTCGATCGAGCTGTTCCTGCACGGCACCACCGTCGCCACCAACGCCGTGCTCGAAGGCAAGTTCGCGCGCGTCGGGCTGGTGGTCACCGAAGGCTATCGCCACATGCTGCAGATCGCGCGCAGCCTGGTGCCCGGCGGGCTGGCGGCGTGGATCGTCTGGCCCAAGCCCGAGCCGATGGCGCCGCTGGAAGCCACCATCGAAGCCCCCGAACGCATCGGCGCCGACGGCGAAATCGTCCGCGCGCTCGACGAGGCCGAGCTGCGCCGCCGGCTCGAAACGCTGCGCCATGAAAAGGTCGAGGCGATTACCGTCTGCCTGATCAACAGCTACGTCAGCGATGTCCATGAACGCCGCGTCGCCGAAATCTGCGCCGAAATGTTCCCCGACCTGCCGGTCAGCATCTCCGCCGACATCCTGCCCGAAATGCAGGAATACGAACGCGGGCTGACGACGGTGGCGAACAGCGCGGTGCGCCCGACGGTGTCGCGCTACGTCGCCAACCTCGAACGCGAACTCACCGCCTGGGGCACGCCCGCCAAGCTCAATTTGCTGCGTTCCGACGGCGGGCTGATGTCGGCCGAAAAGAGCCGCGCGGCGCCGGTCAACCTGCTGATGTCGGGCCCCGCCGGTGGTGTTGCCGGTGCGGTGTGGGTGGCGAAATCCGCCGGTTTTCCCAATGTGCTGACGCTCGACATGGGCGGCACCTCGACCGACGTGGCGCTCATCGAAAACTATACGCCGCGCCTGCGCCGTGAAACTTCGGTCGGCCATCTGACGGTGCGCGCCTCGTCGCTCGACGTGAAGACCGTCGGCGCCGGTGGCGGCTCGATCGCCTATGTCCCCGAACTGACCGGCGCGTTGCGCGTCGGGCCGCAGTCGGCGGGCGCGGTGCCGGGGCCGAGGAATACCCAAGCGCGCGTTCATCCGCAACAGCTGGATGAACGATGGCCTCCAGCCGGGCGAGCGCCTCCGCATTGCCGAATACTTGTGCGCCAAGTGCAGGCCGGTCCACGCCAGCTGGGCCGGTGGTGCCGGGGAACGCCTGCTCGATCAGCGGCAGCAGCTGGTCGAGCGTGCCCAGCAGCTTGGGCAGGTGGCGCCCTTCGCTGGCGGCAGCGGCGGTGCTCTTGTGCCTGTTTTTTGTCGGTTTCAACGCGCTGGAGGCCAGCCAGCCCAGCATGGCCTCGCGCGTGGCGCCGGTGGCGTGGTCGCGGATGAGGATCTCGCTGGCGAACAGCTTGGGCGCGCCGGTCTCGTAGAACTCGACGATGAACTTCTTCAGCTCCACGTCGAAAGGCAGGTCCTGCAGCACCACGCCATCGGCCGCCGGGTCCTGGGCCAGCACGGCCATGCGCTGGATCGGCACGGCGGTATCGCCCACGCTGAGCGCACCGCGGTAGACGTAGGCGAAGGCATGGTAGCCCGCCGGCCTAAACAGGTCGTCGCCGAGCTGGTGTTCCTGTGCCTTGGTTTCCTGAACGCACAGGACATCGGCCTGCTGGGCGGAAAACCAGTCAAAGAAACCCTTGCTGGCCGCGGAGCGGATGCCATTGGCGTTGAAGCTGATGATTCGCATGCCGGTCAACTAGATCGGAAGAGCACACGTCTGAACT
>CALDHQ010000537.1 GCA_937894055.1 uncultured Polymorphobacter sp. | reverse complement strand
GGGTTTTTTAGGTGGATAGTGTTTGGCGAGCGCGCGGCGCGTCCAGGCTTGGCCGGGCAGTTCGATGAACTTGTAGGTCAGCATCGACACGGCGATCACCGACAGCAGCATGACCACCGTCAGCACGGTGCCCTGCAGCAGCGTTTCGCCGATCAGCGGCGGGCGCAGCGGGTTGCTGGCATCCATGAAATCGTACTTGGTCTTTTTGGCGAGGATGTTGAGGACGTTGGCCATGCGCTCCTGCACGAAGACATGGACCATGTAGATCGAATAGCTCAGCGCGCCGATATACACCGGCAGCCGCGTGCTCAGGCCGCGGTTGATGTAGCCGCCGTCACGCGCGAAAACCAGCACGGTGACTGCGAACAGCAACGGCCCCAGCACCGTCCAGCGCGTTTCGCCGCTGGTCGACAGGAAGAAGATGACGGCGAAGATCGCCAGAAATTCGATGACCGTCCACAGCACCGCCGACAGTTTGAAATCGGGCATGTGGCGCCACAGCTTGGCGCAGATGACCCCGAGCGCGAAGCCGTAGATGCAGCGCAGCAGGCCGAAATCGCCGGTGACCGCCGTGCCCTTGGTCGTGACGTACAGCAGCAGTGCCGCGCAGCCGATGACGAGTGCGGTCAGGACCTTGAAGTTGTTGACGCGCAGGATGACAAGGCTGGCGAAGATCACATAGGCCCAGGCCTCGGTGGCAATCGACCATGACGGGTTGTTCCAGGTTTCGGCGCCGAACGACGAGAAGCCGCGCAGCAGCAAGATGTTGCTGACCAGACCCGATACGCTGTGGGCAGCATCGAACGCCTCGCGGTTGGCCTTCAGCGGGCCGACCAGCGCCAGCAGTTCCATCGCCACGAACGCCGCCAGCACGGCGATATGCAGCGGGTATATGCGCCCGAGGCGCAATGCCATGAACTGCCGCGCCGGCATGCCCGATTGCAGCTTGTCTTCGTAGTTGTACGAAATGACGAAGCCCGAAAGCACAAAGAAAAAGTCGACGAACTGCCAGCTGCCGCGGATCAGTCCCCAGCCTTGAACTGCCGAATTGGCGTGAAAGTGGAAAAGACACACGAACACGGCGCAAATGCCGCGCATGGCGTCGAGCGCCAGAAATCGCTGTCCTTTGATCATTGCACGGCCTTGCACTTCTTATGTGTCAAATATTGTCGGAGAAGACGAATATTGCTTAGCTATCAAAGATTTACCAAGCCCACTTTGTAGGCATCGCGCTGCACGCTGTCAAATGGGCATGCCGTCGCCGGCAGTTGGAACGACCGCGGTGCGCGTGTAGTGACTTAGGTGCGCACTACAGCAAAAAAATTCACGAATTCGTAATAATAATGAAATCAAATAACCTCTCAAATGCCAATTTAACACGTCGGAACCAGCGAATCCGATGCGCGAAACGCTCAGTCGTTCAAAAAGTCGCATCGACTGTGTTAATTTTTTGCGCTGTTAACTATTTATTCTGATTTGCTCTGCGACTTGATGCCTCGGGGTCGGAACTGAACAAGGGCAAACTAGATTTCCAAGAGGTAAGCGTAATATGACAACCCAGACTATTCAGGTTTCGACCGCAGCCGGACTTATGTCAGCGCTCGCGACGGCCACCGGCGGTGAGACGATCCAGCTGGCGGCAGGCAATTATGGCGGTGTGTATCTGTCGCAATATAATTTCGCGCAGAAGGTCAACATCGTTGGTGGTACCTTCTCCAGCATTCAGGTCGTCAGCAGCAACGGGCTCAGTTTCGAAGGCACGACGGTCAATTTCGTGCCCGATGCGACCAGCACCAGCAACAGCCAGGGCGTCCGCGTCTATCTGAGCCAGAACATCAATTTCAACAATGCGACACTGGTCGGCGGCCTGTCGGTCAACGGTGTCGACCCGAGCGCCCCCTACGGCGACTCCACCGGCAACGTCCTGGGCTATCCGGTCGGCAAGGGCATCAACTTCGACAACTCGAGCAACTGCTCGATTACCAACAGCGACATTTCGATGTTCGCCAAAGGCGTCACCATTACGGGCGGCAGCAATTTCCTGGTCGACAACAACGACATCCATGATCTGCGCACGACGCCGATCAGCGGCTCGGTGACGTCGAACCTGACGATCAGCAACAACCACACCTGGGACAGCTATCCGTGGAATTTCGGCGCGCAGGACCACGGCGACCGCATCCACATCTGGACCAGCGGCACGCCGATTTCCGGTCTGGTCATCGCCAACAACTATCTGGATCAGGGCGCCGGCGACCCGATGCTGGGCATCTATCTCGATGACAACAGCACCGGAAAGGGCTTCACCAATGCGGTCATCACCGGCAACACGCTGATCGACGGCATGGGGCAGGGGGTGCTGCTCGAGAACGTCACGGGTACGGTGTCGAACAACACGCTGATCTGGTCGGGCTATGGCACGCAGGCGAACAATTCGCCGCGCTTCGACATCAATGCCGGCAGCGACCATATCAACTTCACCGACAACACCGGTAATGTCTCGATCCAGGCCGGATCGACCTACCTCAATTTCGTGCGCCAGAACGGCATGATCGCCGAAGATGCGACGATGACCTCGGCACAGCGCGACACCATCACCATCGACTATATGGTGATCACCGCGCACAACAGCTACACGCTCAACGCCACGACGTCGGACCTGTATTTTCAAGGCGGCACCGGCAATTTCGTCGGCACCGGCAATGCGCTCGCCAACCACATCGTCGGCAGCACCGGCAATGACACGCTGACCGGCAACGGCGGTGCCGACTATCTGGAGGGCAAGACCGGCAACGACACCTATGTCGTCGATAACCTTGGCCAGTACATATACGATTCGGGTGGCACCGAGCTCGTCAAATCGAAGATTTCGTGGACGCTGCAGACCGGCCTCGAAAACCTGACCTATATCGGCACCGGCGGTGCGACGCTGGGCGGCAATGCTGCCCCCAACACCATTACCGGCGGCGCCGGCAACGACACGCTGATCGGCAACGGCGGCGCCGACAAGCTGATCGGCGGGCTCGGCAATGATACCTATATCCTCGACAATTCGACCCAGACCGTCACCGATACCGGCGGTGTCGATACCATCGTGTCAAATCTCAACAAGGTGCTGCAGACTGGCATCGAAAATCTGACGCTGACCGGCGCCGCGGTTTTTGCGACGGGCAACACTGTCGCCAACACGCTGATCGGCAATGACCTCAACAATACGCTCGACGGCAAGGCCGGTGCCGATTTGATGTACGGCAACGCCGGCGATGATACCTATATCGTCGACAATGTCGGCGATCAGGCCATCGAAATCGTCGGCGGCGTTGATGCCGGCGGCAATGACACCATCAAGACCGCGCTGACCAGCTGGACGCTTGGCGCGGGCATCGAGTCACTGGTCTATACTGGTACCGTCAGCTTCACCGGCAACGGCAACGCGCTCGACAACTACATGGCCGCCGGTGCGGCGATCGACACGCTCAACGGCGGCGCCGGTGCCGACCGCATCTACGCCAATGCCGGCGATGACATTATCAACGGCGGCGTCGGCAGCGACCAGTTGAGCGGCGGTACGGGGAACGACAACTTCATCTTCTACCGCGGTGAGGCGTACGGCGATTCGATCACCGACTTCAACGGCCGCCTCACGACTGTCGGTGACTCGATCGAGCTGCGCGGCTGGGGCACGGGATCGACCTTCACCAATATCGCCGGCACCAACTACTGGGTCATCCACGACGGCCTCGACGGCTACGAGGACTACCTCGCGCTGATATCGCAGGGCGAGGACGGTGGCGAGTTCCAGGTCGCGGTCGACCTGCTGACCACCAACGAGACCTACTTCTTCCGCGAGCCCGCGCACTACGACCTGCTGGAGCAGGAGCTGCTGCGCAACAAGCCGTCGCAGCTTTCGGTGTGGAGCGCCGCGTCGTCGTTCGGCGACGAGGCCTCCAGCACCGCGATGCTGCTGTCCGATCTGCACCAGCAA
>CALDHQ010000536.1 GCA_937894055.1 uncultured Polymorphobacter sp. | reverse complement strand
CTGGCGTGACGTTGAAACCATAAACGTTACCGAAAGTCGTGTTGTTCACGCCCGACAGGCCAACACCCAAATTCTGGGTGGCATATGCGATCGTGCCATTGGCGATAGCAATCGGCGAATAGTATCCTACAGCCTGACCTTCGAACGTTTCGGTCGCCACACTACCTTTCGCCCCGGCCGCGGCAAGGAACGCGGCCTCAGCGGCGTTTGAGTTAGTGAAGGGACCGCCAACGGCCGCACCGTCATCTTGACCGTTATAGATTGTCGTCACGGCATTTGCGGCCGTGCCGGTTCCGAGTGTCACGACACCGGCAATCATTGCGGTACGAAGGATGGATAAATGCATTCTGTGCCTCCCAAAGACGAAATCGCAGCCGAACGACATTCGATACACTGCTCCCGACCATCACCAAGCAATATTTGTGCCAATACAAAACTTTGTTTAATTACAGCGATTTATAAGTCGAGAGGTTTGAGATACTGTAATAAAAATTGACACTCTCGGTGACCACAACAGGCATCCACGCAGCGCGAGTTAGCGGCTGATCGATAAACCGACGTACAGCGCGCGGCCTTGTAGTCGCGTCAGAAAAGATGGTGAGCCCTGCGGGATTCGAACCCGCGACCTACTGATTAAAAGTCAGTTGCTCTACCGATTGAGCTAAGGGCTCCGATCCCGGCATTTGCCTGTGGAGCATTGCGGCTGCGTGTCAGCCGTCGGCAATGCCTTTAGGGCGCTGCGCGCGCGCATGCAACTGCCTGACGGTGAGGTTCAGCACCGGATGCCGCCAATCGGGGGCGATTTCGACGCACGGGTCGAGCACGAAGCGCCGCCCCGCCAGTCTCGGGTGCGGCACGATGAGCCCGTGCACCGCCGACCGCCAGCGCAGCCGCGACGGCACCACCGCGTCGCCGGCACCAATGATATCAAGGTCGAGCGTGCGCGCGCCCCAGCGCTGGCCGCGACGCTTGCCGAACTTCGCCTCCAACTGCTTGAAACGGCGCAGCAGCTCGGGCAGCGCCAGCTTGGTCTTCACCACGACCGCGGCATTGGCATAGCTGCGCGACGACGGGCCGACGGGATCGGTGCTGCGAATCCGCGACCGCGCCACCAGCTTGATGCCGTCGCCGTCGAGCGCCGCCATCGCCGCGACCAGCACGGCGCGCGGCGGCCCGTGGCGGCCATGCGGCTTGTTCGACCCCAGCGCGACAAGAACCATTGCGGATTTCATCGCCAGCGCCCTACAGCGTTATCGTCATGGACGCCACCGCCGAGCCCTTTCCTGCCGATCCGCCGCGCGACTGCGACCGCTGCCCGCGGCTGGTCGATTACCGCGCCGCCAATGCGGTCGCGCACCCCGACGCGTTCAACGCCCCCGTCCCCGGCTGGGGCGACAGCGGCGGCTGGCTTGCTATCGTCGGGCTGGCACCGGGGCTGAACGGTGCGGCCCGCACCGGCCGGCCGTTCACCGGCGATGCGTCGGGCGACCTGCTCCACGCGACGCTGGCCAAGTTCGAACTGAGCAACGGCGCCTATGCCGGTGCCGCCGACGACGGGCTGGAACTGAACGGCGTCTTCATCACCAACGCGCTGCGCTGCGTGCCGCCCGGCAACAAGCCCGACAGCGCCGAAATCCACGCCTGCCGGCCGTTCCTCGCCGCGCAACTGGCGGGGCTGGCCAATCTGCAAGTCGTCGTCGCGCTCGGCGAGATCGCGCACCAGTCGGCTGTCAAGGCCTGCGGCGGCAAGCTGCCCAAGGCGCCGTTCGGCCACGGCAATGTCCACCGCCTGCACGGCCAACGCTTCGGCGCTTTGACACTGATCGACAGCTTCCACCCGTCGCGCCTCAACACCAGCACCGGCCGGCTGACCCTTGAAATGTTCGACGCAGTGTTCGCAGCTGCGCTGGCGGCACGCGCATGAGCTACACAATCATCGACCATGAACAGGGCAGCAGCGCCTGGCTGCACTGGCGCCACGGCGGCATCGGTGCGTCGGACGCGCCGGCGCTAATGGGCGAAAACCCGTGGAAGCGCCCTGCACGGCTGTTCACCGAAAAGACCACACCGCTCAAACCCTATTATGCCGCTCGGCCCAAACCGGCACCGCCCGCCAGCCCCGACCTGTTTGCCCCCGCGAAGCCTGCGCCGCAGACATCAGGAATGCGTGGTACGTCTTTCGGCGGTGGCGCGATGGCACGCGGCAACGCGCTCGAACCCTATGCCCGCGCGCTCTACTGCGAGACCGTCGGCGTCGCACTCGAACCCGCCTGCCTGCAATCAGCCGCCAATGACTGGCAACGCGCCAGCCTCGA
>CALDHQ010000535.1 GCA_937894055.1 uncultured Polymorphobacter sp. | reverse complement strand
CGGCACACTGATCGGCGGGCTGGTCGGGCTGGTCATCTATTCGGTCGCCCAGGCATTTTAGCCGCTGCGCCTATTGCGAATGCGTGGTATGTGCGACAGGCTGACCTGACATCGCGGCCAGGCGATGTTGCCTTCGCGCCGGGGTGCGCGCCAGTCAGGTACAGGCAATGTTCGAAATGACATCCTTGCTGCATGCGATGAAGCAAGGAAGGAACAGCCGCCATGGCTCGGATTGCGACATTGACTGACGCCGCCGCATTCAAGGCGCGGCAGGACGAGGCGGGCTTCAACCGCGCTTTGCTGGCGCGCATCGGCGACGCCACCCCCGACATGATCTATGCCAAGGACCTTGGCAGCCGGATGATGTTCGCCAATGCCGCCGTGCTCGACAATATCGGCCGGAGCTGGGACGAAATCCGCGGCCGTTCGGACATCGAATGGCATGACGACCCGGTCGAGGCCGCCAAATTCGTCGCGGCCGACGCCCGCATCATGGCGACCGGCATCGGCGAAACCGTCGAGGAAGTGCTGACCGGCCCCGACGGGCTGCACGTGTTTCTGAGCACCAAGACGCCGATGCGCGATGCCGGCGGGGCGGTCATCGGCATCTGCGGCATCAGTCACGATATCACCGCCGAAAAGGCGGCAGAAGCACAGCGCCAGCTGCTGCTCGCCGAGATGAACCACCGCGTCAAAAACTCGCTGACCGCGGTCATGGCGATTGCGCGCCAGACGCTGCACAACGAGGCCAGCGACGCTGCGGCATGGCAAGGCTTCGAAGCGCGCGTCATGGCGATGGCGCGCGCCAACGACATGCTCGCCGGCGACCGCTGGGCCGGTGCCGACATCGCCGGCGTCGTGACCGAAGCGCTGGGCGCGTTTGGCGCCGTCGGCACGGGCCGCATCCGCATCGCCGGGCCGGCGGTCGACATCAGCGCCTATGCCGTGGTGTCATTGTCGCTGGTGCTGCACGAGCTCGCCACCAACGCGACCAAATATGGCGCACTGTCGTTGCCGCAGGGCAGCGTTGCTGTCGACTGGCGGCTGGTCGATGGCCCGCGCGCTCGGATGCTGGCCGTAAATTGGCGCGAAAGTGATGGGCCGCTCGTCCAGCCGCCGCAGCGCCAGGGCTTCGGCACCCGGCTGATCGAGCGTGCCTTTGCCAGCAACGGCCAGCGCGCGCGCATCATGTTCCGGCCGCAGGGCGTACATTGCCAGCTGCTGGTGGCACTGGCACGCGATGCCGATGACGGCGAGATTGGGCAGGTTGCAAGCGCGTCGGCCTGATCCAGGCGCTTCCATAAATTTTGCTTGAATGTCGCCCGCGCTGCGATAGCTTTTGCGCAGCCAAGGGGGGCCATCACATGAAATTGCCGGTTCGGTTTGTCGTTGCGTGTGCGTTGTCGATGCTGGGCGCGTTGCCCGCCACAGCGCAGTCGGTCGGCACCTTGCTCGAGGCGACGCCCTTGCCCGGCGCGCCGGCAGGCGGCACCGCCTACCGCATCCGCTACACCTCGCAGGACGAATTCGGCGCGCCCAAGCAGATTACCGGCACCGTCATCGTGCCGCCGGGCGCCGCACCCGCGGGCGGCCGCGACATCGTCGCCTGGGCGCACGGCACCTACGGCGTCGCGGAGAAATGCGCGCCGTGGCCAACCTTGTTCGACTCGATTGCCGGGCTGCCCGACATGATGGCGCGCGGCTACCTTGTCGTCGCGTCGGACTATCAGGGGCTCGGCAATCCCGGACCGCATCCCTACCTCGCCGGCGTCAGCACCGCGCATTCGGTGCTCGATGCCATCCGCGCCGCGAAGGGCGTCAGCGGGGCCAGCCCGAGCGCGCGCTTCGTCACCTGGGGCGAAAGCCAGGGCGCGCACGCATCGCTGTGGACCGCGCAAGTCGCGCCGACCTACGCCCCCGAACTCAAGCTGATGGGCGCCGCCGCCGCCGCACCGCCGACCGACCTCAAGGCCA
>CALDHQ010000534.1 GCA_937894055.1 uncultured Polymorphobacter sp. | reverse complement strand
AGAACGATGGACCGGGGCGGGGATATCCGCTGGCCGGAAATTCGTCGTGCGTGCGCGCCAACCTCAATCCGGTGCAAACAAACCAAACCTCGCTCATCCCGAGCGAAGTCGAGGGACGCGCTGACGGGTACGCGTGTTCCTCGACTTCGCTCGGGATGAGCGAGGTAGGTTGTGGTGCGTAGGACAGAAAAGCCCGAACCGCCTCAGATCAACGCGTCGGCCAGTGCACCCTCGTGCCGCAGCAGCCAGCGCTTGCGCTCGACGCCGCCGGCATAGCCCGTCAGCGTGCCATTGGCGCCGATGACGCGGTGGCACGGCACGACGATGCCGATGGGGTTCGAGCCGTTCGCCATGCCGATGGCGCGGCTGGCCTTGGGGCGCCCGACCGCGGCGGCAAGTTCGCCGTAGCTGGCGGTGGCGCCGGCGGGAATGTTGCGCAGCGCCGCCCAGACCTCGCGCTGGAAATCGGTGCCCCCGGTCGCCACCTTGACGCTGTCGAGCGCGCCGAGATCGCCGGCGAAATAGGCGGTCAGCGGCGCAGTGATCGCGGCGGGGGCAGGGGCGTCGTTCAAAGTCACATCGCCATAGTGCAGCCGCAGCAGGCGGCGCATGCGGTCCTCGAAATCGACGAAATCGAGCGCACGCAGCCCGGCGTCATCGAACACCAGCAGCAACTCGCCGATCGGCGTCGTGAAACGGTCAAGCTGCAATTGCATCGGAAGCTCCTGAACTTAAAGCAAGATAGCGCGCGGCATAGGCGCCCCACGGACGCCACGCCGGGTTTTCGGCAGCGTCGGGTGTCGGATCGGCGGGGGCATCCCAGGCGCCGGGGACGCGCAGGCCGGGGCGCGCGGCAACCGCCGCCGTATCCGCCCTCAGTATTTGTATGTCGAGCATGTCTGCCTCAATCCGCTCCCGTTGTCGCCGTTTTTAAAACCAGCGTAAAGCTTAGCGGGAACCGGGACCGATCCAATTTGTGAAAAGAGCCGACATTATCGTTTAGATCGCCCTGCTCAGCCAATCCTTGACAGCCCGGCGACCGCCCTCCTACAGTCGCCGCTCCCCAAACGGCGGTTGACCATGTCCAATATACGCACCCCCAACATCCCCGGCTTCATCCCGCAAACCCGCGCGCCGCAGACGCGTTTTCCGCAAGGCGCGACCGACTGCCACGCCCATGTTTTCGGACCGCAAGAGCGTTTTCCTTACCTGCCCGGCGCCGCATACATTCCGCCGGACGCCGTAACCACGGATTACGTGGCAATGCTCAAAAACAACGGCTGTGACCGCGGCGTGCTGGTGCAACCCAGCGTTTATGGCGACGACAACGCGTGTCTGCTGGATGCCCTGCGCACCGCACTCCGCGCGTCGAGTGACGCCGAGACTCGGCAGCTCGCACTGCTCGGTCTCACCGCCGCCGCCGATCGCGATTCGGCCACGATCGCCATCGCACGACAGCCTTCGGTCTGCGCCCGCATCGTCATCAGCATGCGCTTGACGTCGGGGTGGTGAATGATGGGTGCGCTGGCCTGGATGGAGCCATCCACCGGGCGGCTCTGCACGCGGTCCTTGGCGAAGGTCACGGCCTTCTGGTAGGCGCGCTCGGCAATCGCGATGCCCTGCACACCCACGCCAAAACGCGCGGCGTTCATCATGAT
>CALDHQ010000533.1 GCA_937894055.1 uncultured Polymorphobacter sp. | reverse complement strand
CCACCGAAGGCTGGCTCGAAGTCGTCAGCGACCGCGGGGCTGCGGCGGCCGAAAGGCACTACCGTGATTTGCTCGAAGGGCGGGCATCGCCAAAGCAGGGGGTGATGCTGACGTTGGTCGACGCATAGAGCCTCCGGCGGGCAGGGGTGACCCCTGCACCCGGTTGTTTCGCGCTGCCTACTTTCCTGCTCCCCTCACTGAAGGGGGGCGGGGGAGAGTATTAGCTGCCAGTCAGCAAACGACCCCGTTGCGGACAATAAATCCTGCGCTTAAACATAAAGTATTGAAGCGAGACCAAACTGCCAAATGAAACTGCCGTTCGCCTCAAGAGTTTTCAAAACGGGGAACGAGGAGATAATCTGCTCGTTCTACATGCCGACTGTGGACGGAAGTGACTTCAAATGTGAGTATCACATACGCTCGGGCGAAAAAGTCGAGAAATCTTATGCTTGTGGCGTCGATGAGGTTCAGGCGCTCATTCTAGCGATGCAGAAAGCCCATGTGGATTTGCTCGCATCTGATCGCTACCAAATTTGCGGTCTCAACTGGCTTGGCCTGCGGGATTTGCACTTGCCTCTGCCACCGGGTGTGAAAGTAGACGATTTTCGCGACCTTCCGCCTGAGGGCAGCTAACCACCCCATTCCGGTCGTTCCTCTCCCGCTTGCGGGAGAGGTCGACTCGCGCGGCAGCGCGGCGGGTGAGGGTGTTCTAGACGACTGCGTTGACAGCAAGAACACCCTCACCCGGGCCGGCTTCGCCGTCTCTCGACCTCTCCCCTCAAGGGAGAGGTAAGTAGTGGCGTTCGAACTGTCAAAATACCTCTTGCCGACTCACGCTAAAGTGCGTACTACTACTCCGCATGAACGCCATGACCCCTCCCGCGGCCTTTGCGCCGGCACCCAACCACGATGTGAAGCTCCAGCCGCTCAAGCGTGACTGGCCCACCGCGCTCAAGGCGCTGCGCAAGCTGCTCGGCGACAAGGACGACACCGTCCAGGTGTTCGAAATCATGCGCGCCTTGAACGGCCGCGCCACCCGCGACGGTTATGACAAATTGCTCGGCACGCTCGGCGGCGGTCGCATGGCGTACGAACGCCGCGAGCTGTCGTCCGTCCTGATGGACCGCGAAGCGCTGGCGAAATACCCCGCCGGCAGCCTCGCCGCGCACTATCTGGCGTTCACCGCCAAGGGCCAGATCGATGCGCAGGGCCTCGCCGATGTCAGCCGCCAGGTCGAACGCGACAGCGGTGTCGACCTCGCGCATCCCTATGCCTGGTTCGGCCGCCGCACCCGCGACGTCCATGATTTCTGGCACATCCTGACCGGCTATGACCTGACCGGCCTCGGCGAAGCCTGCCTCGTCGCCTTCTCCTACGCACAGACGCGCGCGATGGGCTGGGCCGTGATTGCCACCGGCGCGGCACTGCGCGGCGTCCGCAACCCCAGCGCGCCCTACGCCCGCGCCATCTGGGAAGGCTACCAGCGCGGCAAGTCGGCCAAATGGCTGCTCGCCGAGGATTATGAAGCGATGCTCGGCGAACAGCTCGAACCGCTGCGCGCGCGGCTGGGGCTGAAGCCGCCGGTGCTGTTTGATTCGATTCCGGTCGAGATCCGCAATAACGGGTTGCCGAAGGACTGAGAGCCTCCGGCGGGCAGGGGCTAGCCCCTGCACCCGATTGGATAAGTATCATCGTCATTCCCGCGAAGGCGGGAATGACTCTGGAATTTTCGGGTGCAGGCCTCAGGCCTGCCCGCCGGAGGCTCTTGAACCCTTGCCTTAATTTCCTCTCCGTCTAACGTCCCCCAAAATATTATGGGGAGACGAACATGACCGCGACGATGCAGGCGTTGCAAATGGTGGCCTGGCAGCAGCCGCCCGAACTGCGGACGATTCCCATTCCCGAGCCCGGCCCCGGCGAGGTGCTGATCAAGGTCGGCGGCGCGGGCCTGTGCCATTCGGACCTGCACATCATGGAGACACCGGGCGAGGCGATCGGCTGGGCGCTGCCGTTCACGCTGGGCCATGAAAACGCCGGCTGGGTTGAGAAGCTGGGCGAAGGCGCGACGGGTTTTGCGGTGGGCGATGCGGTCATCATCTATGGCCCCTGGGGTTGCGGGACGTGCCGCAACTGCAAGGCCGGCATGGACAATTATTGCGAGAACAGCGTCGGCGCGACGCAGGGCGGCGGGCTCGGGCGCAACGGCGGCATGGCGCCGTATCTGCTGGTGCCGTCGACGCGCCATCTGGTGCCGCTGGGCAAGCTCGATCCGCGCGATGCGGCGCCGCTGACCGATGCGGCGCTGACCAGCTACCACGCCGTCAAGCGCTCGGTGCATTTGCTGGGTGATGACAGCACCGCGGTGGTCATCGGTATCGGCGGGTTGGGTCAAATGGCGGTGCAGTGCGTCAAGGCGCTGAGCCCCAAGACCCGCGTCATCGCGATCGACAGCGCCGCCGACAAGCGCGCCGCGGCGCTGGCGATGGGTGCCGATGAGGCGCTTGAACCCGGCGACGCGGCAATTGCCCGCGTCAAGGAAGCGACCGGTGGGCAGGGTGCGCAGCTCGTGCTCGATGTCGTCGGCGCCGATGAAACTTTGGCGATGGCCGCCGCGATGGGCCGGACGCTCGGCCATATCACCATCGTCGGGCTGGCTGGCGGGGCGCTGCCGGTCAATTTCTACACCGTGCCGCACGAATGCTCGGTGTGTTCGCCGTACTGGGGCAGCGCCGGTGAACTCGCCGAAGTCGTGGCGCTGGCGCAGGCCGGCAAGATCAAGCTGACGACGCAGCGCTTCAGCCTCGATCAGGCGGTGGCGGCGTATGACAAGCTGCACCACGGCCAGATCGCCGGGCGCGCGGTGGTGACGCCGAACGGGTAAGGGGCGCTTGCCTCACCATGCAATTTTGTCATTCCCGCGCAGGCGGGAATCCACTGTGGCGCGAGACGCAAAGATGGATTCCCGCCTGCGCGGGAATGACTTGGGAATTTGTTGAAGGCGCAGTCAGCCGCGCCGCAACACGAACACCGCCTGCTCGGCGAGCAGGTTGGCGAACGCGCCACCGCGCTGCTGGCCGCCCGACAGGAACGCCGCGCTTTCGATGACGAAGCCGTGCGCGGCGACCGTCGCGCGGAAGTCGTCGATCGTGCACAGATGGATGTTGGGGGTTTCGTGCCACGACACCGGCAGCGTCCGCGTTACCGGCATTCGCCCGCCGAACAGCAGCGCCAGCCGGACGCGCCAATGGCCGAAATTGGGGAAGCTGACCACCGCGCGCCGGCCGATGCGCAGCATTTCGGTCAGCACCGCGGCGGGCGCGCGCATTGCCTGCAGCGTGTTCGACAGGATGACGACATCGAAGCCGTCAGCGGGATAGTCGACCAGATCGGTATCGGCGTCGCCCTGCACGACCGACAAGCCGCGCCCGACGGCGCTCGCCACGTCTGCGGCATCAAGTTCAATGCCGCGGCCGTCAATCGCGGCTGTCGCACGCAATTCGGCGAGCAGCGCACCATCACCGCAGCCGATGTCGAGCACGCGCGCGCCCTGCGGCACGACGGCGGCAATCGCCGCAAGGTCGGGGCGCAGGCTCATGCGGTTTCGACCGCGCGCAGGAAACCATCGACCACGCGGTTCATTTCGGGCGCATCGAGCAGGAACGCGTCATGGCCGTGCGGGCTTTCCAATTCGACGAAGCTGACATGCGCGTTGGCGGCGTTAAGCGCGCGGACAATGCGCCGCGATTCGCTCGTCGGGTACAGCCAGTCGGAGGTGAACGACACCAAGGCGAAGCGCGTCGCGGTGTTGGTGAAGGCGTTCGCCAGCCGGCCGCCGTGCGCTTCGGCCATGTCGAAATAGTCCATGGCGCGGGTGATGTAGAGGTAGGAGTTGGCGTCGAAGCGTTCGACGAAGCTCAGGCCCTGGTGGCGCAGATAGGATTCGACCTGGAAGTCGGCGTCGAAGCCGAAACTGAGCGCGTCGCGCGACTGCAGCCGGCGGCCGAACTTGGCGGTCAGGCCTTCTTCCGACAGATAGGTGATGTGCGCCGCCATGCGCGCCACCGCCAGCCCCGCGGTCGGGGCGCCGACGCCGTAATAGTTGCCGCCGGCCCAGTTGGGGTCGGCCATGATCGCCTGCCGCCCGACTTCGTGAAAGGCGATGTTCTGCGCCGAATGGCGTGCCGCGCTGGCGATGGCGATGCACGGCATTCGTCACGTGCTGGTGCTGGACGCGGAAGGCAAGGTCCGCGCGGCGCTGACGACGTGCAAGGAAGTCGATGACCTGCACCAGACCGCACGCGACGTAAACCTGTTCACTGAACTGACCACGCCGCTGGCGGTGGACTGGTCGCTGATCACCGGCATGACCTGGTTGCACCAGACACGCGACGTGGATGATCTGCTTCCTTGCAATGCCTTCGTTACTTTTACCTGCATTCCTCAAAATGAGTCGTTCAACGAGACCTACGAAGGCCATATCGGCCGCATCGGGGTGCTCAACGACTTCAGCGAAGGTGCGCAGCTGTTCACCAATTTCAGCCAGAGTTTCCGCGCAACGGAGTCGAGTCATCCCCCGCGAATCTCCCAAAGATTCAACTAACCGCTTCAACAGATTGGAATCATCAGCATCAAAAGTATCTAAATCTATTTGTTCAGTAACTTCGCGAAGCAAAGCATCTGTTTTCCCATGAGCCAATAAAACTGGATCGTCCTGAGATTGAGGACTATAATTGACCATAATTGTCACCTAATTATTAGTAGTTATAGCCGCCAATTGAGTGCGGAGACTTCAAATTATAGGATAAATGACACAGGACAATTTTGAGCAACTCGATCAATAAATTTTCAGAAAAATATAATGTCAC
>CALDHQ010000532.1 GCA_937894055.1 uncultured Polymorphobacter sp. | reverse complement strand
GGTGACGCCCAAGGTGGAAGACGGCCGCCCATTGGCCGACCTGGCCGTGGCCGACCGCGAGAACCTCTATACCGGCCGCCCGGCGCTGGCGATTGACCAGGTGAAATCGCCGTCCATGAAGCCGAAGATGTCGCCGCCGCCTTCGAGATTGCCCGAATTGACTAGTGCAAGGTCATGCGTCTGGCCGCCGGCAAGGTTTGCCGTGAGCGTACCGCTCGATGCCGGATTATAGGGGTCGGTCGTCGCACCGACGGCCACGCCATCGACATAGAGCTGGAAGCCCCAAAGCCCGAAGTAGTTGTAGTAGCCACGGACATCATAGGTCCAGGTCAGCACAGCCGCGGTCGGCGTGGTGAACTGATAGTACCAGTTGGTGCCGCCAGCGATGACCGCCTGGCCGCGGCCGCCATTTGAATACTGCCAGCCGAAATTGCGCGCCGCGAACGTGCCGGCGGTTGCCGATGTCCAGTCGCCATAGGCTTCGCCCTGCGCAGTAATCGAGCCGCCGTTATTGTCGATGACCAGCGCCGCCGTTGCCGCGGCAAGGCTGGCGGGTACGCCTGCCAGGCTCGCGGTGTTGGACTGGGCATCGGTATAGCCGTCGTTGTAGTCGGTGACCGAAACACTGACCTGGACGCCACCAAAAAGTGGCACGATTGCGACCGCCGGCGTCATGGCCGGCAGTGCCAGCGTCGCGACAAATCCCAGCTTCATCAATGCGTGCATTGTTTTGCCCCCTTCGATGACTCGCCCCCGAGCCTGCCCATGAGTGAATGAAATGCTAATTCGGGCGCGCATGCAAGCAAATAGCGGCATTGGAGACCGGCATCGCCGCTGCTACACAGTCGCCATGCGCATCGCGACTTTCAACATCAACGGTACCGCCGCCCGCCTGCCGCGCTTGCTCGAATGGCTGGCGGCGACGCAGCCCGACGTCGCCTGCCTGCAGGAAATCAAGACGGTCAGCGAAAACTTCCCCGTCGAGGCGCTGCGCGAGGCGGGGTATCACTGCCTCGTCCACGGCCAGAAGGGCTTCAACGGCGTCGCCATCCTGTCGAAGGAACCAGCGACCGAAACGCAGCGCGGACTGCCCGGCGACGATGGTGACGAGCAATCACGCTACCTGGAGGCCGATGTCGGCGGCGTGCGCGTCGCGTCGATCTACCTGCCCAACGGCAATCCGCAGCCCGGCCCGAAGTTCGATTACAAGCTGGCATGGCTGGCACGGCTCGAGCGCCACGCCGCCACGCTGTTCGCCACCGAACTGCCGGTGGTGCTGGCGGGCGACTATAACGTCATCCCGACCGACGCCGATGTGTTCAGCCCCGCCGCGATGGCGGATGACGCGCTAACGCAGCCCGAATCGCGCGCGGCGTATCGCCGGCTGCTCTATGCCGGCTGGATGGATGCCATCCGCGCCCGCACGCCAACCGGGCCGGTCTATACGTTCTGGGACTATCAAGCAGGCGCCTGGGCGCGCAACAACGGGCTGCGCATCGACCATCTGCTGCTGTCACCACGTGCCGCCGACCGGATGACCGACGCCGGCGTCGACCACAAGGTGCGCGGCGCCGAGCGCGCGTCGGACCATGCGCCGGTCTGGGTGGATTTGCGGGCAGGGTAGGAAACGGAGGCCCTCTTGATCCTCCCCGTCTTCGGGGAGGGGGACCGCGCTCTTCGCGCGGTGGAGG
>CALDHQ010000531.1 GCA_937894055.1 uncultured Polymorphobacter sp. | reverse complement strand
AATAGAGCACGTCGACGATGCGCATCATCAACTCGTCCGTCCGGCCGCCCAGATAGCCGGCGACCGCCCCCCAGGCGACGCCGATGACCAGCGAGACGAAGGTCGCCACCAGGGAGGACTTCAGCGACCACGACCATCACTTTGGCAGTGCCGATGTCGAGTCCAACAACAAGGTCTTTGTAATCCTTGGCCATGGTTACTCTGGTTTTGACAAGTTTAAGGTCATTGACGAGGCTTTCCCGCAGCTGGCATCCCAGAAACATCCTGAAATGTGGTCAGGCCGCGAAGCTTGACGGCAGGATTGTTGGGTTTGGGGAGGGTCTCGAGTGTCGACCCTTGTGGCATGATGAACCGGATCACCCAGGTGCCGTTGCCACCGATCTGCATCACCGGCGCCGTCATGGCGATCTTCTCGCTGGCGGCAGGCGCCTGCACGACCGGCGCGGTCATTGCGATGCTCTGCTGGCGCGTGTTGCCGCCGAAGATGTAGCCGGCGAGCAGCCGGAACCCCTTTGACGCGGCGTCCTTGCGGTCGCCGCTGACCGAAACTTCTGCGGCGACCAGCGCCGGATAGTCGCGCACTTCGAAGTCGCCCTGCTTGACGCTGACGGTGAACGGCGGTTCTTCGGTGGCCATGGCAGGGGCTCCCAGCAGGTTGAGCCCGAGCAGCAGGGCAGGGCACAGAAATTTCATCATGATGTTCAACATACGCGCGTCCGGCCCGTCAGTCGTTGGCGATGATGACCTTGAGCGCCTTGGTTTCGGCGGCGCGACCGAACGTGTCATAAGCGTCGAGGATCTGGTCGAGCTTGAAGTGGTGGGTGATCAGCTGCGTCGGGTCGATCTTGCCTGCTTGCACCGTTTTGAGCAGCATCGGGGTCGTTGCCGTATCGACGAGCCGCGTGGTGATCGCGATGTTCTGCGACCACAGCGTCTCAAGGTGCAGATCGGCCTTGTGGCCATGGACGCCGATGTTGGCGATGACCCCGCCGGGCGCAACCAGCAGCTGGCATAGCTCGAAAGTCGCGGCGATACCGACGGCTTCGATCGCGGTATCGACACCCTTGCCGTCGGTCAGCGCCTTGACCACCGCGGCGGCCTTGCCGTCGCTGCTGTTGACCGTTTGCGTCGCGCCGAACTTGCGCGCCATCGCGAGGCGGTTGTCATCGAGGTCGATCATGATGATTTCGGCGGGTGAATAAAGCTGCGCGGTCAGCAGCGCCGCCAGCCCGATCGGGCCGGCGCCGACAATCGCGACCGATGCGCCGGGCGCGACCTTGCCGTTGAGCACGCCGCATTCGAAGCCGGTGGGCAGGATGTCGCTGAGCATCACCATCGCTTCTTCATCGGCGCCCTTCGGGATCGGATAAAGGCTGGTTTCGGCGTGCGGGATGCGAACGAATTCGGCCTGCGTGCCGTCGATGCTGTTGCCGAGGATCCAGCCGCCGGTCGCGCAATGCGAATACATCTGGCGGCGGCAATATTCGCACTTGCCGCACGAGGTGATGCACGAGATCAGGACATGGTCGCCCTTCTTGAAGGTCGTGACGCCGCTGCCCACCGACTCGACAATGCCGACGCCTTCGTGGCCGAGGATGCGCCCCGGCGTGCAGGTGGCGACATCGCCCTTCAGGATGTGCAGGTCGGTGCCGCAGATGGTGGTCTTCGACACCTTGACGACCGCGTCGCCGGGCTGCTCGATCTTGGGCTTGGGCCGCTCTTCGAGGCTCATTTTGCCGGGACCGCCGTAAACAAATGCCTTCATGGTCCGCATGCTCCTGGTTGCCGTTCGCGCCAAAACCGGTGCGATGTGGTCCTGCCTGCAAACGCGCGTCCGGGGCAGTGGTTCCGGAACGGTGCCCGAACAATCGGCGGCAGCCGCGCTGCCAGCCCGCGCGGGTGGGCCAGGCCCGCAAAAATGCCTATCGAATCCCCGGCTTCGCCCTTATGACCGGCGGCGCAGAGTATCGGACAAGGAACGCGCAATGTCGCAGGAAATCAAGAAGGTCGTTCTGGCGTTTTCGGGGGGGCTCGACACCAGCGTCATCCTGAAATGGCTGCAGCAGACCTATGGCTGCGAGGTGGTGACCTTCACCGCCGACCTGGGGCAGGGCGAGGAACTCGAGCCGGCGCGCGCCAAGGCCGAGCTGCTCGGCGTCAAGCAGATCTTCATCGAGGACCTGCGCGAAGAATTCGTGCGCGACTATGTCATGCCGATGATGCGCGCCAATGCGCTGTACGAAGGCCAGTATCTGCTCGGCACCTCGATTGCGCGGCCGCTGATCGCCAAGAAGCAGATCGAAATCGCACGGATGGTCGGCGCCGATGCGGTCAGCCACGGCGCCACCGGCAAGGGCAATGACCAGGTGCGCTTCGAGCTCGGTTATTATGCGCTGGCGCCCGATATCAAGATCATCGCGCCGTGGCGTGAGTGGGATTTGACGTCGCGCGAGGCGCTGATTGCGTTCGCCGAAGCTCACCAGATTCCGGTGGCCAAGGACAAGCGCGGCGAAAGCCCGTTTTCGACCGACGCCAACATGCTGCACACGTCGTCGGAGGGCAAAGTGCTCGAAGACCCGTGGGAAGAAGTCCCCGACTATGTCTATTCGCGCACGGTGAACCCCGAGGATGCGCCGAACACGCCGCAGTACATCACCATCGACTTCGAACGCGGCGATGCGGTCGCGGTCGACGGCGTCGGGCTGTCGCCGGCCAATCTGCTGATGAAGCTCAACGATCTCGGCCGCGCGCACGGCATCGGGCGCTTGGATCTGGTTGAAAACCGCTTCGTCGGCATGAAGTCGCGCGGCATGTACGAAACGCCGGGCGGCACCATCTATGCGGCGGCGCATCGCGGCATCGAATCGATCACGCTCGACCGCGGTGCCGCGCACCTCAAGGACGAGCTGATGCCGCGCTATGCCGAGCTGGTCTACAACGGCTTCTGGTTCGCGCCCGAGCGCGAGATGCTGCAGGCCGCCGTCGACTATAGCCAGGAAAAGGTCACCGGCACCGTCCGGCTCAAGCTCTACAAGGGCAGCGTCAACGTCGTCGGCCGCAAGTCGCCGCACTCGCTGTATTCGGCCCGCATCGTGACGTTCGAGGACGACGCCGGCGCCTATGACCAGCGCGACGCCAAGGGCTTCATCAAGCTGAACGCGCTGCGGCTGCGGCTGCTCGGCCAGCGCGACCGCTCATGAGCGATGACGCTGAACTCGACGCCGAAATCGGCGCGTTCTTTGACCGCTACACCGCGGCGTGGGATGCGTTCGATGTCGAAGCACTGCTCGATTGCCTCGGCTTCCCGCACCTGATCGCCACGCGCGCCGGCAGCCACTTTTTTGAGGATGACGCCGAAGCACTGGTCAACCTCGAAAAGCTAATCGACAAATATCGCAGCAACGGCGTCCGCAAGATCCACCGCCTCGGCCTGACCGTCGAAGCGCTGCCCGACGAAGCCGCACGCGCCACCGTGCAATGGCGCTTCGATGATGCCGCCGGCACACAGATCCTGCACTTCCCGAGCCAGTACACGCTGGCGAAGGACGACGAGGGCTGGCACATCGTCGTCATCGATGCGCAGGGCGAAGTCGACGCCTGGGCCGGCGCCGGCTGGGCGTAAGGGCCTCCGGCAGGCAGGCCTCAGGCCTGCACCATCAATTTGCGTGTGCGCCAAATCAGCCAACGTCGGGTGTCATGGCACCGCCCCAAACTAATGGGTGCAGGCCTCAGGCCTGCCCGCCGGAGGCTCTTTCAGCCTGTCAAACCGGTGCGAACAGCTTCCGATACCGGAAGAAATTGAACACCGCCGCTGCCGCAGTGCCGAGCGCGATGCCAACCCAGCGGCTGCCGGTGAGCCACAGCGCGGCCGAGTAAAGCCCGTAGTTGAGGCCGAGACCGGCCAGCGCCAGCATGACATAGTGCGCGAATTCGCGCAGCGACGGCGCGGATTGGGTGCGGAAGGTCAGTGTGCGGTTGAGCCACCATGTCGCGCAGACCATCACCGCGAGGCTGAAGATGCGCGCCAGATACGGCGACATGCCGGCGCGGACCAGCACTTCGAGGACGCTGACATCGATGGCGAGTGCGATGACGCCGACCACGCCGTAGCGCGCCGACTGGCCGACCCACACCGGCAGGTCGCGCGGCCTGTCAGTCATTGCCGAGCAGTGCGGCGATGAAGCCCGATATCATCGCCTGCACGCCGAGCGACAGGAACAGCACGGCCATGATCGACACGCGCATCAGCCGTTCGCCGTATATGTTGTGAAAGCCGAGCACCGCCCAGCCGCCGACCGCCCAGACCAGAAACCCCAGTCCGACCAGCACCAGCGCCAGGCCGAGGACGACGCAGCGGTCAATGCTGAACCAGCGCCGCGCCAGTTCGATGTTGTCGGTGGTGCGCCACAGCCCGTCATGGACGCCGAACAGTCGCGCCAGCACGGCAAAGCTGACCAGTTGCGCGCCGACCATGATACCGGTGGCGAAAAGCAACAGGCTGTGGATGCCGAAGTTGAGCCCGCCGATGCGGAACGTACCGGGCAAGGTCAGCAGCGTGCCGATCAGCCCGATGCCGCCGATGATCAGCCCGGGGTAGAAGGCCAGCCACTTCGGCGCGAAGGTCAGCAGGAACTTGAGGTGCCGCCAGCCATCGCGCCAGCTGCGCAGGTGCGGTGCGCGGCTGCGGCCATCGGGCATCAGCGTCGTCGGCACTTCGGACAGCTTGAGTTCGGCAAGTTGCGCCTTGACGACCATTTCAGAGGCGAACTCCATGCCGGTTGTCACCAGCCCGAGTTGCAGGATGGCGTCGCGCCGGAAGGCGCGCAGCCCGCAATGGAAATCGCCGACCGGCGCCTTGAAGAACAGCCGCCCCGCCAGGCTCAGCACCGGATTGCCGAGGTAGCGGTGCAACGGCGGCATCGCGCCGGGGGCAATGCCGCCCTTGAAGCGGTTGCCCATCACCAGATCGTCACCGGCGCGCAGCCGTTCGAGGAACGGCATCAGCCCGAGGAAGTCATAGCTGTCATCGGCGTCGGCCATCGCGACATAGCGTCCGTTCGCCGCTGCGATACCCGCCGCGAGCGCCGCACCATAGCCGCGCACCGGTACGTTGATGACGCGCGCGCCCTGCTGGCGGGCGATCGACTGGCTGCCGTCGGTCGAGCCATTGTCGGCGATGACGACTTCGCCGTGGACGTTGTTTTCCACCAGGAAGCGCTTGGCCTTGATGATGCAGATCGCCAGCGTTTCGGCCTCGTTGAGGCACGGCATGACCACCGACAGCTCGGGGGCGCCGGTTTCGAAATCGAGCCCCAGCGATATCTGGTCGGGCGACGGTGCCTCGGTCCGCTCGCGGCGCTCGAAGCGCAGGGACCGCCGCTCAAGCAAGCTTGAAGCTTTCCTTGATGCCGTCGACGACGAATTGTGCCGCCAGTGCCGCGAGGATGACACCGAGCAGCCGCGTCAGCGCGCCTTCGAACTTGGCGCCCATCAGCTTCATCAACGGCCCCGCCGCGAGCAGCGAAAACAGCGTCAGCAGCATCACCGCGCCCAGCGCGCCGAGCACGGTGGCAGTTTCGGCGATGCCGTTGGTGCGCGCCGTCAGCAGCATGATCGCCGCGATGGCGCCCGGCCCGGCCAACATCGGGATCGCCATCGGGAACACCGAGATGTCCTCTTCCTCGATCGGCTTGGCGGCGGCGGCGGCAGCACTTTTGACGCTTTCGGCGCGGTTCTCACGGCGCTCGGTGCGCTTTTCGAAGACCATGTCGATGGCGATCAGGAACACCATCATGCCGCCGGCAATCTTGAACGCCGCGAGGCTGATGCCGAGCGCGCGCAGGAACGGTTCGCCGAACAGCGCGAACAGCACCAGCACGATCGAGGCGATGACCACTGAACGCAGCGCCATGATACGCCGGTGTGCGACGCTGGCGCCGTTGGTCAGGCTGGAAAAAATCGGCACGCAACCCGGCGGATCGAGCACCACGAACAGCGTCACGAACGACGAGATGAACAGCGCCAGCACGCGGTCAGACCGACGGCGGGGCCAAGCCGGCGCGGGCGTGCGCCGCGACGAGCGTGTTGCGCAGCAGGCAGGCAATCGTCATCGGGCCGACGCCGCCGGGCACCGGGGTAATCGCGCCCGCCACGGTGACGGCCTCGGCGAAAGCGACATCGCCGACCAGCCGCGTCTTGCCGCCGCCCGCATCGATGCGGTTCATCCCGACATCGATGACGGTGGCGCCATGCTTGATCCACGCGCCGCGCACCAGTTCGGGCACGCCGACGGCGGCGACGACGATATCGGCGCGGTGGACGTGCGCCGAAAGTTCATGCGTGCGCGAATGTGCCAGCGTGACGGTGGCGTTGGCGTTGGTCAGCAGCGCCGCGATCGGCTTGCCGACCAGCCGCGAGCGGCCGATGACCAGCGCCTCGGCACCGCCGACATCGCCGAGCACGTCGCGCAGCAGAAGCATGCAGCCCATCGGCGTGCACGGCACCAGCCCCGGCAGCCCGGCGACCAGCCGCCCGGCGGACACCGGATGCAGCCCGTCGACATCCTTGTCGGGGTCGATGGCGTTGATCACCGGCGCTTCGTTGAGATGCTTGGGCAGCGGCAATTGCACGAGAATGCCGTCGATGGCGGGATCGGCGTTGAGCGACACCACCACGGCTTCGACTTCGGCCTGGGTGGCGTTGGCGGGCAGCCGGATTTCGACCGAATTCATGCCGGCTTCAATCGTCTGCTTGCCCTTGTTGCGGACGTAGATCTGGCTGGCGGCATCATCGCCGACGAGCACGACCGCCAGCCCCGGCACGCGACCGGCCGCGGCCGCGAATTCGGGCACGGCGGCAGCAATGCGGGCGCGCAGCCCTTCGGCGAAGGCCTTGCCGTCGATGATTTGAGCTTGCGACATCGGCGTCTCCCGTTTGCCCGTGCCTAACGGCTGGGCGCGCGCCGCGCAACGTGGCTCGACTCGCCCATCCGCATGGAAATCGTTCAAACAACCGTGTGAATGCACTTGGCGTCACGCCAATCATGCTAGAGCCGGGACCATGGTGACTGCGTCCTCCTCCCTCCGCGCCGATGTCGTCCTGGTGGGCGGCGGGCTGGCCAACAGCCTGATCGCGCTGGAAGGCAGCAGTCTGCACATCGCCGGATCGGCGGCGGCCTATGATGGCGGCGGCGCTGATTGGAGCATCGCTGGTCGGGCTTGTTGCATGCGTCAGTTCGGTTGCGCCTGTGGCGGAGCCATGGCCAGCGGCTGATCTTGCTCCGCCCTACCCCGCTGACAATCCGCCGACGCCGATGAAGATCGAGCTGGGGCGGCGGCTGTTCTATGACGGT
>CALDHQ010000530.1 GCA_937894055.1 uncultured Polymorphobacter sp. | reverse complement strand
CTGGAGTTCAGACGTGTGCTCTTCCGATCTTCACGTGTGGTGATTCGTCATGATTGCGAACCATTTTTCACGCTCACGGTGCAACTGACTCAAGTTGCAGACGGTACGCATTTGCAGTGGCAGCAGGTGTTTGATGATGCGCAGATCGCGCAAGGTATCAAAGCCATTGTGGAGACAGCCGATGAGCAGAACCTCGATCGGCTGACGGCGGTGGTGAAAGCCGGCTAGCCCGCGATGCCTCGGCCGCAGCGGCAGGAGCCTTCGGGGTCACAGGCAGGGCGAGAGCGACGGGATCGGTGGGGGTCCCCGGCATCACGGCGGCCAGCGCAGTGACGGCGGCAGCGCGGGCCTTGTCGGCCAGCTTTTGCGCGCGGTCCAGATCCACCTGGACGTCCACCTCCTGGGCATTGCCCAAGGCGACGTGGCGCGCGGTTTCGACGTCGATGGTGGAGCAGTCGATCAGCACGGCATGGCCGTGGCGCACGTGCGCGGCGTCGAGCAGTTGCGCCAGCGTTGCGTGATAGGGGGTGTGGACGGCGCTGATGCGGGCGCGGGCGTGCGCGAGCGACAGCGGGCCGGTGTAGATGTCGAGGCCGTGCGCGGCGATGCGCGGCAGGATACCGAGCCCGACGCGGACACGGTCGCCGTGCTGGTCGGGGTGCGGCGCCGGGGCTGTGTCGAACATCGACGGGTCGAGTTCATCGGCGCTGCGGTTGAGGTCGAGCCAGGCGCGGCCGTAGTGCGCGGCGACCAGCGGCACGCCGCGGTCGGGGGCGGCGCCGACAAGCGTATCGACAAAGGCGTCTTCGGCGCGGCGCAGCTGATCGACGCGCAGCCGCGTCTGCGCCAGGAACGCCGGTGGATAGGCGCGCCCCGAATGCGGCGACGCCAGCACCAGCGCGGTTGCCGGCATGCCGGTGACGGTGAAGCCGTCGGTCGGGGTGGAATCGCGCATTATGGCGGCACCTTAACAGCAAGCGGCGTTGCGGCCAGCCCCGTGAAATGCCGCGCGTGCGGAAAATGCGCCACGCTGCGCTTGCTTATCGCCAAGCCTGCGGCTATTGACCCCGCAGCGTGGGCGCGTAGCTCAGTGGTAGAGCACTGTGTTGACATCGCAGGGGTCGCTGGTTCGATACCAGCCGTGCCCACCATTTTCCCCTTTTCGATGTCATTTCCCGCCAGCTGCGGGCGTGCGGACTGGCGCCCGATTTGGCGCCAGATGATGCGTTTCGCCGGTCGGCGCCATAGCGGCCCGGCGCCGTCAGGGCGTCAACCCGGTTTGAAAACCGCCCGCAGTATGCAAGTCAGTTTGCCGGACGGTGCCGAACGCCCCGCTTGATTCGGGTTGTCGGATCATCAGGGGCGTGGCGCCGCATACATAAACGGCAATGCCGCAACGGCGTGCGCAAGGGGAAGATCGATGGAACCGCTGGTCAAGCGCGAGGATTTTGGGGGCTGGACGCAACTGACGCTCAACCGGCCCGACAAGCTCAATTCATTGACGGTCGGGGTGTTTGCCGAGCTGCGCGCGCATGTCGAGGCACTGGCGACCGACACGACCATCGGCTGCGTCGTGCTGCGCGGTGCCGGCAAATGCTTTTCCGCCGGCCACGACCTTGGCGATATTGCCGAGGGCGAGAAGGTGCCCTCGCGCGGCTGGCACAGCGAAACGCTGCGCATGCTGGAAATGCTGCCGCAGCCTGTCGTCGCGGCGGTGCACGGGCATTGCTACACCGGCGCGCTCGAAGTGGCGCTGGCGTGCGATTTCATCGTTGCTGCCGATGACGCGCGCTTTGGCGACACGCATGCCAAATGGGCACTCACCCCGATCTGGGGGATGAGCCAGCGGCTGCCGCGCCGCGTCGGTGCCGCCACCGCCAAGCGGCTGATGTTCACCGCCGACATGATCGATGCTGCCGAAGCCGTGCGTATCGGGCTCGCCGAATATGCCGTGCCGCGCGCCGATTTCGATGGCGAGATCGAAAGCCTCGCCCAGCGCATCGTCGCCAATTCGCCGTTCAGCCACCGCGCCAACAAGCGGCTGCTCGAGGCGACCGACGGCGGCCTGCTCGATGCCGGCTTGAACTGGGAAGTCGAACACAGCGAAGGCGTCGGGCCCGACATGCACGCGCGCATCGCCGCGTTCACCAACCGCCGCAAATAGGCCGGGCTCAGCCGTATAATATGTCGCTGGCGTGGACGGCGCCGGTGATGGCGATTGTCGCGGTGCTGTGATCGATGCCGTCGGTGATGATCCAGTTGCTGCCGGTGCCCTGCACCATCTTGGTGCCGGCGCCCCAGCCGATCAGCCTGATCACGTCGCCGGCGCCGGCGCCGTTACCGGCAAAGTCGATGATGCTGTCGCCGCCCGCCTCGCCCTTGGCGAAGGTGAAGACGTCATAGCCGGCGCCGCCGCTGAGCCGGTCGGCACCGGCACCGCCGTCGAGGATGTCATTGCCGGCACCGCCGCTGAGCACGTCGTTGCCGCCGAGGCCGTAGAGCATGTCGGCACCGCCAGCGCCGCTGATGCTGTTGTCGAGGGCGTTGCCGGTGCCGGTGAACGCCGCGCTGCCCCAGTAGAGCAGGTTCTCGACGCCGGCGCCGAGCGTGTATGCCGACAACAGCGCCTTGACGGTGTCGATGCCGCCGAGGTCGATGCCGTTTTCGACCTCGATGACGCGGTCGCCGGCACTGTCGACAATGTAGGTGTCGTTGCCGCCGCCGCCATACAGCGTGTCGGCGCCGCTGCCGCCGTCGATGATGTTGGCGGCGCTGTTGCCGCGCAGCACATTGGCGAGCGCATTGCCGGTAAGATTGCCGGTCGCGGTGCCCGACATCGTCAGATTTTCGATTGTCGCGCCGAGCACATAGCTGCGGTCGGCGATGACGGTGTCGTTGCCGCCGGTATCGACGACCAGCTGCGTCGGGTTGTTGACGTAGTAGGTGTCGTCGCCCAGCCCGCCCGCCAGCGTATCGGTGCCGAGGCTGCCGTTGAGCGTGTCGTTGCCGCTGCCGCCGGTGATGATGTTGTTGCCG
>CALDHQ010000529.1 GCA_937894055.1 uncultured Polymorphobacter sp. | reverse complement strand
TCTTTCCCTACACGACGCTCTTCCGATCTAGTCATTCCATTGTGACGGTTTGACTGGCAAGTTGCCGATAGTAATTGCCTTCAGCTTCGGCAGGTGGAATATACCCAATCGGCTCCAGCAACCTGTGGTGGTTGAACCAAGACACCCATTCAAGGGTGGCAAGTTCCACCGACTCCTTCGTTTTCCAAGGCGCACGGCGGTGAATCAACTCGGTCTTGTACAGCCCGTTAATCGTTTCGGCCAGCGCGTTGTCATAGCTGTCGCCGACACTGCCGACCGAAGGGCTCGATACCGCTTCTTTTTCCTGCTTGGCTATCGGCAGCAACAGCCGCGCAGTCGCCCGCTGCACCTCATCGGCTCGTCGATCGGCAGCTGGCGTATGGCCTGCCTCGCGCAACGGGATGCCGTGGCCGCCCTCGCCCGGGGACATGAGGCGTACATCTACCGCCAGCGTTATACGCCCAAGCCCGATGCGCACGAGGTGAGCGAGGTACTCACGCGGGCCCTCGATTTCATGCTCGGCGATGACGGCGTACAGGAGATTCTCTCACACCCCACGTTTCGCGTGCACGTGATCACCGCCGAGTCGCGCGGCTTGGCGTCGAGCGCGCGGCGACCGGTGCTCGTCACCGCGATGGCACTCGCTGCTGCCGCGAACATCGTGACACGTCGCTCGCTCGCCTGGCAGATGACGCGCACGATCTTTCACACCGCCGGCGACCAGTCACCGTTCCTGCAGCTGCGCGATCTGCCCACCGTGCATCGCGCGCTCACACCCGAAAATCTGCGCGCCGCGCTGCTCGCCTCCGGCTCGATTCCGCTGCTCATGGAAGGCGTGCGGATCCCCGGCGCGCCGGGCGTGCACTGGGATGGCGGCGTCACCGATTACCATCTGGATCTCGACTACGGAGCGGGACCGGGCCTCGTGCTCTATGCCCACTTCTACGATCACGTCGTACCCGGCTGGTTCGACAAGTCACTCCCGTGGCGACGCGCCGGTGCGGCGAATTTCTCGCGCACGCTGTTGATCGCGCCATCGCCGGCGTTCGTCGCCTCACTCCCCGGTAAACGCATCCCCGACCGACGTGATTTCTTCGACTTCACCGAAGCCGAACGCATGACGCGGTGGCAAGCGATCCTCGATGCCAGCACCGCACTCGGTGACGAGTTGCATGAGCTCATCGAAACGGGACGACTGGTCGATGCGATCGTGCCGTGGGCGTAAGCATGTCGACGCTCGATACGTACCTCGCCTTCCGCCGTTCCCTCGGACCGCGCCCGTCGCTCGAACGGATCACCGTGCGCGCCCGCGGACTCGACTTCGCGGTGTACCTCACGCCGCCCGTGGTGGGTGCCCTGCCGCTGTTGTGCATCAATGGTGGCCTGTTGTTCGACCACACGCTGCTCTGGCCGGCCCTCGCCGCACTCGCCGCGCATCCCGGCCGCGTCATCACCCACGGCCAGTTGCTGCGCAGCGTCTGGGGCCCGGCGCACGAGGCCAACACCGAATATCTGCGCGTCACCGTGCGGGGCCTGCGCGCCAAGCTCGAGGCCGATGCCGCGACGCCGCGGTTGATCCTTAACGAGCCAGGTGTGGGATACAGACTAGCGAAGTGAAGGGCCTCCGGCGGGCAGGCGTGACGCCTGCACCCGGCACTTGCGCCGGCCCATCAATCGCCAAGCTGCGTATGTGGCACCGTCCCAACAATCGGGTGCAGGGCTCAGCCCTGCCCGCCGGAGGCTCTTAAACCTCTGCAATCCCCCCGTCGCACGGCACCACCGCGCCGGTCGTATACGCCGACGCCCGAGACCCCAGAAAGATTGCCACGCCGGCGATATCTTCGGGCTGGCCGATGCGCTTGAGCGGGTTGCTGGCGCGGATGGCATCGCCGGCGGTGGCGAGCGTTGCGGCCATCATCTGGCTCGGGAACGGGCCGGGGGCGATGGCGTTGACGAGGATGTGGTCGCCGGCGAGTCGCTTGGCCATCTGGCGCGTCAGCATGATGACGCCGGCTTTGGAGGCCGAATAGGAATAGGTTTCGAGCGTGGACGGCGCGAGGCCGTTGATCGAGGCGATGTTGATGACGCGGGCCGGGGCCGCGGCGGTTGCGGCGGCGCGCAGTTGCGGCAGCAGCTTCTGCGTCAGGAAGAACACCGACTTGACGTTGAGGTCCATGACCTTGTCCCAGCCGCTTTCGGGGAACTCGTCGATTGGCGCGCCCCAGCTGGCGCCGGCGTTGTTGACGAGCACGTCGAGCTTGTCGACCTTGGCGGCGAGTGCTGCGGCGAGGCCCTCGACACCGGCCATTTCGGACAGGTCGAACGGCAGGCTGGTGCATTTGCCGTGCTTCGACAGTTCCTCGGCGATGCCGTCGCAGACATTGGCCTTGCGCGACGAGATGAAGACGTTGGCGCCGTTTTCGACATAGCCGCGCGCGATCATCTCGCCGATGCCGCGCGAGCCGCCGGTAATCAGGACATTCTTGCCCTCGACACTGAAAAGATTGCGCATTGCGATAGCTCCCCTATGGTTGACGCAAACGTCAATAGCGCCGCGCAGCCAAGCGGCCAAGCCATAGTCAAAGGGGAGTGTGCATGACCAAGGTGAACGCGAACGGCATCAGCATCGAAGTCGAAAGCTACGGGGCGCTCGATGCGCCGACGGTACTGCTGATCATGGGCCTCGGGGCGCAGCTGACGCTGTGGCCGATCGAGCTCGTTGATGCCCTGGTGGCCCGCGGCTTCCGCGTCGTGCGCTACGACAATCGCGACATCGGGCTTTCGACCAAGTTCGACTCCGCGGGTATCCCCGACATGCCGTCGCTGATGATGGCGCTGATGGGCGGCAAGGCGCCCGACATCGCCTATACGCTGACCGATATGGCGAATGACGCGGTAGCGGTGCTCGATGCGCTGGGCATTGCGCAGGCGCATATCGTCGGCGCCTCGATGGGGGGCATGATCGCGCAGCTGGTTGCCGCCAATCACCCGGCGCGCACGCGCACGCTGACCTCGATCATGTCGACGACGGGCAACCGCGAACTGCCGCCGGCGAAGCCCGATGCCATGGCGGCATTGACCGGCCGCCCGACGACGGCAGACGTCGATGCGATCGTGGCTTTTGGCGTGGCCGCCGCGCGCATCGTCGGCAGCCCGGCCTATCCTGCCGAGGAATCGCGCCTCACCGCACGTGTCCGCGCCGATTTCGAACGCAGCTTTTCACCCGCCGGCTTTGCGCGGCAGATGGCGGCGATCGTCGCCGATGGCGACCGTCGCGATCGCAATGCCGGTATCACCGCGCCGACGCTGGTCATCCACGGCGATGCCGATCCGCTGGTGCCGGTCGAAGGCGGCCACGACACGGCAGCGAGCATCAAGGGCGCCGAGCTGATGATCATTCCCGGCATGGGCCATGACCTGCCGGTGCAGCTTGTCGAACCGATTGCCGATGCGATCGCCAAGGTGGCGGCGCGCTAGAGCCCGACTTCGCTGCGCGCCGCTTCGTTGTA
>CALDHQ010000528.1 GCA_937894055.1 uncultured Polymorphobacter sp. | reverse complement strand
AGCACACGGCCGCCCTGGGGAAGACGATGCAGACCCTGCTCGACCAAAAGCTCGGTTTCCGGACGCGGGTCGAGCACGTCAGGCGTGACGATGAACCTGCGGCCATAGAACTCCCGCCATCCACGTATGCGGGAAACAGGCTCTCCCGCGAGACGGCGCTGGATATTCTGCTCGAACGCGGTGAGCGCTACGGGATCAACCCCATCCGTCTCGCGCAGGATGACCTCGACCGGCTCGATGCCCAGCGCATGCGCGAAGCTGCGGACATAGCGCCCGTCACCACCGAAATTGCACGGCGGGTAGAAGGTCGTGACGAGGGCTACGCGCAGTGGGGCGACCCGCAGCGGCGGTACGGGCTGCGGTTTCGCCACTTCAGGCGCTGGCGTCGGCTGTCGCCTCGGCGGCCGCAACACCGCGAATCAACCAGATCGCGCCGTCACGTTCGCTGACGCGGTAGCTGCGCAGCTTGAAGGCATCACAGGCCGATTTCCCATCGGTCAGGCTAAAGGCGATGCCATGGCCGGGACAGAAAATCTGCGTCGCGTCGTGATGGCCGTCGACGAGGTCGACCATGCGGTGCGGGCAGCGCCGGTCATAGGCGCGCAGGCCTTCGGGGCTGCGCACCAGCAGCAGCTTGAGCCCCGGACCATCGACCGCGAGCTTGTCGCCGGCGGGCAGATCGGCGGTCGCGCACAGCCGCGTTTCGCCCGATGCTGCCGGTGCTTCGGCCAGCGTCAGGTGGCGCGTGTGCGGATCTGGCGGCACCGGGACTTGGCCGACCGACGGTTCACCGTGGAACTTGTCGGCGGGAAACAGCGAGATGTCGGCGAAATCGCGGCGCGCCAGCGCAGTGCTCGAATACCAATGTTCGGCATTGAACGGCGCATTGTCGTTGAAGCGCGGCGCGTTGGGGTTGATGCGCATCGTCAGTGCCACACGCGTGTCGTCCGAAATGTTGACGTGCGTGCCGTGGAGCATTTCGGGGTTGAACAGCAGCAACTGGCCGGGCTTCAAATCGACCTTGGTCGGCGCCGGCAGGTTGATGCCCGGCGCCAGATACATGCTCGATGGCTCGTAATCGACGCGGTTGCCGAACAGTTCGGGGTAGAGGATGACCGTGTTGCCGGTGTTGACGCCGTCGATCGACAGCCAGACGTTGAAGCCGTCATAGCTGTGGCCGTACCAGGTATCGATGTGCGGGCCGTGGCTGCGCGCCAGCGTCGGCAGGTCGCCGTGGTAGAGGTCATCGTTGAAGGCGATCTGGTGCGCGGCGATCTTGGCGCGCTTGCGGATGCGGCGGGTAATCTGGTTGATGAAGATCGACGGGCGGCGCAGCCCGGCCTTGATCAGCCGCAGCCGTTCTTCCCAGTCGGTCGGCGGCGCGTCTTCCTTGCCGCCGACGCGCGCGACGACCTGCGGATAGTGGACACGCAGCACGATCAACATGTCGACGTAGAAGGGGTCGGGCAGCCCGATGGTGTCATGTCCGACTTCATACGCCCAGTAATAGAGGTCATCGCGGATGCGTTTGTTGATGAAGTCCTCGAGCAGCAGCACCTTCTCGACCGGGAAGTGGAGGTGCAGCTTGCGCAGCCCGTCGCGTTCGACTCCGGCGCGCGCTGCCGGTCCGGCAAAATGCGCTACCCCCGCCAGAAACGCGTCATGCAGCTTGGCGAGGATGGCATCGCGGCCGGCATAGTCATCGAGGATCGCATGCTCGCCACCGAAAACGATCGCCTGGGCATCGGCCTGTTTCACCTGGAGGTCTCCTTCAATTCCGCCTCTGCGGTTTTGCGATATACCTTGACGGTGCCGCCGCCAAGCGTGCCGTCGAACGAAGCAGCAAGATTATATTCACGCGCGATACGCGCCATGGTTGCTTCCTGGCCCGCCAAGACATGGTCATCGAACGCCGTGACGATCCAAACGCGCCGTCCCTCCAGCGCATTCAGATCGGCCTCGGTCGCGATCACCGGCCAGCCGGGTGCGAGATAGGATTTGAGCGGCGCGCTCGCCAACCCGATCGAGGTCGCGACATCGTCCGGCGCGCGCTGCGCCGCGATCAGCGCCAGCGCGCCGGCGAAGTCCTGCTTGGGCCGCGCATAGTTGCGTACCAGCAGGAGCGAAGATGCCGCCACCATTACCAGCGTGCCCGCCACCAGCAGCGCATTGGCCAGGTTAGGCCGTCCGATGCGCGCCGCGAGCCAATCGGCGAGTGCTACCGCACCGGCAGCAACGCAAAGGAAGACGAAGCCGATATCAACGAAGAAATAGCGCGGCCAGATGCGGAAATCGAGCGCCACCAGCAGCGCCAGCGCCACCGGAATCGACAGCAGATAGACCGCGACGATGACCGGCGCGCGCCGCCGCATCGCGTTGATGCCGAGCCCGACGAGCAGCAGCGCGCCGCCGAGCGCCAGCGGCGCCAGCGGGCCGAAGCTGTCGAGGCTCGCGGTGATTTCGCGCAGCGTCCGCAGCGGATTGACCCATTCGGCCATCGCCGAACTGGTCTTGCCCGACGACACGACATTCATCGCCTTGAGCACCTGCGCGTAGAGCGGCAGGTGCAGCAGCATGGTCAGCAGTCCGCCAAGCACAAAGCCGTAGACCGGCCGCCAGTCGCGCTGGCCGCGCAGCCAGACGACGACATAAACCAAAGCGTGCGCGGCGAAGAAAAAGCCCGCCGACAGATGCGTGTACATCGCCGCCGCGACGCAGACCGCGTAGCCGGTCCACGTGCCCAGCCGGGGGTTGCGCAGCCCGCGCGCCAGCAGCAGCGTCGCGAGCACCACGGCCGTGGCAGCGAGGCGGCGGCGCTTCAGCCACATCAGCAGCAGCCCGAGCAGCAGGGCCTCGATCAGCGCGATGCCGGGGTCCAGCAGCGAGACGTCGTATCCGGTATGCGGGCCTGTCTTCATGGGGGTCTCCGGTAGGGGGTGGGCAATGCGTTCGACGATCGATCGGAGCAACTTGCGCCAGGGCGGACCGGTGCGGTCATCCGGACGACTTCAAAGCGGGCCGACACGATCGGGGCGTGAGCAGTATTCGGTGCGCCCTCGCGCGAAGTCAATCGCACGTCCGCAGGCATCGAAAGCACACGCCACGCCGTGTCACTTATCATCGGGTTTTCGGACGCCGCCAGCCCCTATCGACGAGGCGCCCGCCCCCCTGCCCGCCTGGAGTGCCCATGACTCAATCCCCCGCCCCGAACGTCCCTGCCCGGTCCACCCCTCGCGCGGTCGGCGTCATCGGCCTGGGTGCGATGGGCATGGGCGTGGCCCGCAGCCTGCTGCGCAAGGGTCAGGAGCTGGTGCTGACGCTGGCGCTCGAGGCTTGCCTGAGCAAGCGCCGCATCCTCGAGATCTACCTCAACAGCGTCGAATGGGGCGAAGGCGTGTTCGGCGCCGAGGCCGCCGCGCAGGGTGTCGTTGCCCAGACCGCCGAACAGCTTGTCCACGCCGTCGCCGCCGTCGAGCGTGTCAGCGAGATCGGAAGAGCACACGTCTGAACTCC
>CALDHQ010000527.1 GCA_937894055.1 uncultured Polymorphobacter sp. | reverse complement strand
ACGACCCGTCCCGGTTCCTGTTCCTGCCCGAGGGCCAGGATCCCGATGACGCCGTGCGCGCGGGCGGCCGGGCGGTCTTGCCGGCACGGCGCGGGGCGGTGCCGGTGGTGCCCGGGCCGGCCGGTCCTGACGCCGTCTGACCCCTGCCCACCGTCTGCCGACCATGCTGTGGGTGGCCCTGCACCTGCCGGCGCTGTCGCTCGAATCCTGGGCGGCCACGCGCGGCCCCGAGCACGCCCGAGGAATCGCCATGCCGCGCCGGGACGATGCGCGTGCGCACCACATCGGAGAAGACATGGCGCGGCATCAGGCGGGGCAGCGCCTCGTAGAGATGCGCCATGTTGGACAGCCCGCCCGAGGCGATCACCGGCACCGGCACCGCGTCCGCCACCGCGCGCGTCAGTGCCAGGTCATAGCCGCCGCGCGTGCCGTCGCGGTCCATGCTGGTCAGCAGGATTTCGCCCGCGCCGAGTTGCGCCGCCTCGATGGCAAAGCCCACCGCATCGATGCCGGTGGCGTTGCGGCCGCCGTGGGTGAAAATCTCCCAGCGTCCCGGCGACACTGATTTGGCATCGATGGCGACCGTCACGCATTGCTCGCCGAAATGCCGCGACAATTCTTCGATGAGCTGCGGTCGTGCCACGGCGGCTGAATTGACCGCGACCTTGTCGGCGCCCGACAGCAACAGCGCGCGGGCGTTTTCAATCGAGCGCACCCCGCCGCCGACCGTCAGCGGCATGAAGCATTGGTCGGCGGTGCGCCGCACGATGTCGAGCAGCGTGTCGCGGCCTTCGTGGCTGGCGCCGATATCGAGGAACGCCAGCTCGTCGGCGCCCGCCGCGTCATAGGCGCGTGCGGCTTCGACCGGATCGCCGGCGTCGCGCAGGTCGACGAAGTTGACGCCCTTGACGACGCGCCCGTCCTTGACGTCGAGGCAGGGGATGATGCGGACCGCCAGACTCACGCCGCGAGCCCAATTGCTTCGGCCACGCCCAGTCGCCCGTCATAAATCGCGCGCCCGCAGATGACGCCCTCGATGCCGTCGGCGACATGCGCGCGCAGCTGGATGATATCGTCCGGACCCGCGACGCCGCCGCTGGCGATCACCGGTAGCGCACACGCCCGCGCCAATGCCACCGTCGCTTCGACATTGACGCCCTTCAACATCCCGTCGCGTCCGACATCGGT
>CALDHQ010000526.1 GCA_937894055.1 uncultured Polymorphobacter sp. | reverse complement strand
TGCCGAGTGCGAGGCGCGCCAGCGGGCGCTTCGGGCGCGGCGCGGCGGCGGCGAGTGCGCGGATGCCGGCGGCGAGGCCGGTGAGCAGCACCAGCAGCACCAGCGCGGCAGCGACGAAGCCGAGCGCGAACAGTTTGTCGTTCGCCTGCCCCACGGCGAGCGCGACGATGGCGGCAATGGCCAGCGTGACGATGACGATGACGCGCGCACCCGGGCGCGTGCGGATTTCGACGGCGTCGCGGAACAGGCGCGCGGCGGGCATGGCGGTGGCTTGGGCGAGCGGCCATAGCGCGAACGCGACGGCAATCAGCAGGCCGTAGGCGGCAGCGCTGAACAGCGGCGCGGCGTAGAGGCCGAGAACGGGCGGGACGGGCATCGCGTCGGCGGCGAGCTGCATCACCGCCCACGGCACCGCCGCGCCGATGGCGGCACCGATGATGACGGCAACGAGCGCGACGAGGCCGATCTGGAACAGGTAGGAGCGGAAGATGAGGCCGGAGTCGGCGCCGATGCTTTTCAACGTGGCGATGGTGTTCGACTTGCTGTCGAGGTAGCTGGCGACGCCGTTGCCGACGCCGACGCCCGCGACCACCAGCGCGGTCAGCCCGACGAGCGTCAGGAACTGGCCGAGGCGTTCGATGAAGCGCCGTGCGCCCGGCGCGCCGTCGCTGCGGTCCTGGACGCGCCAGCCGGCATCGGGGAAGGCGGTTTCGAGGTTTTTGACGACTGGGGCGGTTGCGGCACCGGGCGGCAGCTTGATGCGGTAGTTGGCGCGGTAGAGGCTGCCGGGTTCGAGCAGGCCGGTGGCGGCGAGGTCATCGAGGCGCAGGATGAGCGCCGGGCCGAAGCCCAGCCCTTCGCCGGCGCGGTCCGGTTCGTCCGTCACCGTGCCGGCGACGCGGAAGCTGCGGTTGCCGAGCGTCAGCGTGTCACCGGGCTTGAGTGCGAGGCGGTCGGCGAGTGCGGGGGCGACGGCGACGCTGCCGGGGGCGAGCGGTGCGCCGCCCTGAATGCTGAAGCTGCCGTAGAGCGGATAGGCGGCGTCGACGGCCTTCACTTCGGCGATAGTGCTGTCGGCAGCGGTGCCTGCCATGCCGCGCAGGCGCAGGACTTCGCTGACTTGCCCGGCCTTGGCGAACGCGGCGCGTTCGGCGGCGGTGGCGCTGCGCTGCGTCATGGCGATTTCGATGTCACCGCCGAGGATGAGCTGGCCGCGGTCAGAGATGCCGGTGGTGATCGCGTCCGACAGGCTGCCGACGCCGGCGAGTGCGGCGACGCCGAGCACGAGGCAGACGGCGAGGAGGCGCAGCCCCGAAAGTCCGCCGCGCAATTCGCGCAGCGCCATGCGTAGGGCGAGCATCAGGCGGCGACCCCAGAGTCTGCTGCAACACTGCTGTCGTGGACGATCTTGCCGTCGACCAGCACAAGCAGGCCCGTCGTTTCGGTGTCGGCCAGGAAGTCGTGGGTCGATCGACGCCGATCGGCGAAGCCATAATCGTCTGGCAGCTGGATGTCTCGGCCAGCCGCGAGGGGGCTGGCGTTCACATGCGCACCATCGAGCAGATTGGGGGGCGGGTTGTAGATGATGCGTTGAGAACGTTTGGCTCCGGAAAGCACCTCCAACCGATCGAGATCCACCTCGCGCACCCTGATCGAGCGTTTTCTGGCGATCCCGGCTTCGACTACGAACACGTTGGGCGCGGCGCTGTCGCCGACCGCTGCCCCGCGCGGGATGACAAGCGCCGCAGTGGGTGGCGTGGTGATTTCGGCGCGAACTGAGAGGCCGGGCTTAACGACGTAGCCGGGGTTGCGAATGGGCAGTCGCACTTCGGCCGTGCGCGCTTGGGGATCGATTCGATCGTTTATGACCGCGACGAAACTGTCGAACGGTTGCGAAAAACCTTCGAAAAACAGTTTCGCCGGCTGGTTTTTCCGCAACTGGCCTATGCGATCCTGGGGCAAATTCACGATCGCCGCGACAAGATCGACCTGTTGCACTTCGACGACCGGCGAAGAACCGCCGGCGCCGAACGTGCTGAGATAGACGCCTTCATCGACCATTCGCGCTGTCACGACCGCGTCATAAGGGGCGCGCACAACCGTGTCGCTCAGCGCCTGGTGCGCCGTTTCGGCAGCGGTCAGTGCCTGCCGTACTCGCGCCCGCGCGACTGCGACGGCGGCTTCGTCCTCATCGACCCGGGCCAGAGCGACGAATCCACTGGATTTCAGCGCCTGCACGCGCTCATGGGCTCTTTCGGCCTGCATAGCCTGGGCGTTCGCCAGGTCGACCGCCGCCAGGCCGGTGGCGTCGGGCCGCGACGCATAGAGCAGCACATCGGCCACCTCGGCACCCACCGCTTCGCGCTTCTCAGGCGTGAGCGTGCGGCTCTCTGCCTCCGGCATCCACATGAAGTGCTCCAGCAGTTCACCGGCCTCCACGACCAGGGCCGAGGCCAGGTTCTTGGGCGAATGGAAGGGCTGCCACTCGCGTGCCTGGGCAAATTGCGCCAGCGCCGCACAAATCCGATCCGGCGTATTGATCCAGAACCGCTCAAACGTTTGCCTCACATTGTGGTGGTCATTGACGAACTGGCCGACCTCATGATGGTGGTCGGCAAGAAGATTGAAGAACTTATTGCGCGCTTGGCACAAAAGGCCCGTGCCGCA
>CALDHQ010000525.1 GCA_937894055.1 uncultured Polymorphobacter sp. | reverse complement strand
GAATCGGCGACGGCTTTGCTGGCCGCCGTGCGCGCCGCCAATAGCGACCAGCAACCGTTTGCTATGCGCACGGAAATCGTGCGCGGCGACGGCGCGCTGCGGCAAATCGACCTCAAGGCGCAGGTCGAAACCGCGCCCGGCGGGGAGCCTGTCGCGCTGTTCGGTATCGCGCGCGATGTTTCGGACGAAGTCGAAGCGGCGCGGCGGCTGACCGAAGCGCGCGACGCTGCCGACATTGCAGCCGAACAACGCGCCGAGTTGCTGGCGATGATGAGCCATGAAATCCGCACGCCGATGACCGGCATCCTCGGCATGATCGAGCTGATGCGCGGCGCCAACGAGGTCGATCAGGTGCGCGCGATGACGACCATCGCGCAATCGGCACGGACGCTGATGACGGTGCTCGACGACGTGCTGATGCATGCCAAGGTCGACAGCGGCCAGTTCGAGCTCGAAGCGGTGGCGTTCGATCTGGCCGAAGTCATCGAAGAAAGCGCCAATCTGTTCCGCCCCGCAGCCAACGCCAAGGATGTGACAATCACTAACCATCTGGTTGGCCCGGTGCCGGTCATCGGCGATGCGACGCGGATCCAGCAAATACTGGCTAACTTCGTCAGCAATGCCGTCAAGTTCACCGGGCAAGGCCGCATCGATATCTATGCCGATGTCAAACCCGACGCGCCGATCCGCATCGAAGTCCGCGACACGGGTATCGGCATCGATCCCGAAGTCCTGCCGCATCTGTTCACGCCGTTCCGGCAGGCGGAATCGTCGACGGCGCGGCGTTTTGGCGGCACCGGACTGGGGCTCGCCATCTGCCGCCACCTTGCCGAGGCCATGGGTGGTCAGGTCGGCGCCGACAGCAACATCGACGGCGGCAGCTGCTTCTGGGTCGAACTGCCGCTGCCGCGCACCACCGTCGAGGCACTTGCGCCAGCGGCCGAGCCTGTCCCGGTGATGCTGGTGCTGCCCGATGGTGCGCGCCCGTGCATCCTGGTTGTCGATGACATCGAGGCCACGCGCACCGTGGCCGAGGCGCATCTGGCTGCGGTCGGTTGCGACACCGCATCCGCGCACGATGGTGCCGCCGGGCTCGCGGCCATGGCACATCGCCGCTTCGACGCGGTGCTGATGGACAGCAGCATGCCGGTGCTCGACGGTGCCTCCACTATCGAACTGATGCGGCTGCTGCCCGCCGGCGTCGCGGCGCGCCGTGTTGTCGGTTTCACTGCCAGCCCCGACGAGCCGACGAGCGACAAGCTGGTGCGTGCCGGCATCGACGCGTCGCTGGCCAAGCCGTTCAGCCGGCATTCGATGCTCGCCGCGCTCGGGCCGTTGCTGCTGCACCCGCTGGCGGAGGCGCCGATGCCGGAAGCACCGCAAATTCTCGACGGACTGCCCGTCGACATCCGCCAGCGGCTGGCAGCGAGCGTGCACCGCGACTTGCCGCGACTGACCGGCGAATTGTCCGCCGCACTGGCAGCCGGCGACGCGGCAGCCGCGACGCGCGCGCTGCATGCCACAAAGGGACTTGCCGGCTCGATCGGCGAAACCACGCTGGCAAGCTGGTGCGCCTTCGGCGAAAAACTGCTCGCGCAGGTCGCACCGGTGCATTGCGTCTGGCTCGGCGAGGTGGTCGCCGATGCCGGCGCTGCCGTGCTGGTGGATGTCGACAGGGCAGCGGGGGTCACATCATGACTACAGCGACTCCCGATCCGGAAATCACCGAACGGCTGGCGCTCGCCGAGCGGCGCTTGCGGCGCGCCGAAGCCGCGCAGGCCGAGGCAGAGATGCTGCTCGAGCGCATTTCGCGGGACCTCGACCGCAGCAACCGCGAACTTCGGCAGCGCGAATCCGACCTGATTTCCAAGCTCGACATCGGCAACCGCAACCTGATCCGGGCGCAACGCACGGCGCAACTGGCAACGATCTACCGCGGGCCCGGCGAGGATTTCCTGCTGTCGCCGCAGCTGTCGGAAATGCTTGGATTACCGCCCGGCGTGCGTGCCGATGGTGACGATGTATTGCGCGCGCTGCACCCGTTCGACCGCACGCGGATTGAATTTGCGGCCGCCGCATTCTTCGCCGGCCAGGTCGCCGCCAATTGCGACCATCGCTACGAGTGCCGGATCATCCGCATCGACGGCGCAGTGCGCTGGTTCAGGTGGATCCTGCGGCGCGACACTGATGAAGGCGGCGATATCGTATCGGGCACGGTGCAGGATGTGACCGAGCAGCGCGCCGCCGAGCGCCGCGTCAAGGCGTTGCAACTGACCGGCGAGCGCAATCTGCAACGGCTGCGGCGCACCGAAATCCGTCTTGCCGAGCGCGTTTCCGAGCTCGAACGCCTGTCCGCCGAACTGCGCGCCAGCAACGATGCGGTCGCCGCGGCCAGCCGGGCCAAGTCGCAGTTCCTTGCGGCGATGAGCCACCAGATCCGCACCCCGATGAACGGCGTGCTCGGGATGATGGCGGCATTGCGCAATACGCCGCTCAATGCCGAACAGCACGCGCAGCTCGACCGCGCGCAGGACGCCGGCGATGCGCTGCGCGTGCTGATCGACAATATCATCGATGTAGCCGACGACGTGGCCATGCCCGGCGACATCGTCCTGGCGGCACCCGTCGCCGCGACTGCCGCGAACGGCGTCACGCAGCTGCAGGTTGCGGGACGCCGGCCGCGCATCCTCGTTGCCGATGACATCGAGACCAACCAGATCGTGCTGACCAGCATGCTCGACACGCTGGGATGCGACTACCGCGTCGTCGGCGACGGGGCGCAGGCGCTTGCCGCGGCCCGGCATGGCGAAATCGATGTCATCCTGATGGACATCCAGATGCCGGTGATGGACGGCGCCGAGGCCACGCGGCAAATCCGCCAACTGCCGGGCGCGGCCGGCGCGGTACCGATTATCGGCGTCACCGCGCAGGCGATTCAGGCCGAACGCGAGGCGTTGACGGCGGCCGGCATGACCGCGTGCCTCGCCAAGCCGATCGGTATGCCGGTGCTGGCGGAGACGCTGGCCGCAACGTTTCGGGCGCGCGATGCCGATGTGCTGGACACCGATGTATTCGATACGGCGTTGACCGCGCTGCCTGCCGATCGCCGCCGCCAGCTGTTCGATCAAATGGAACGCGACCTGGAGCGACTGACCAGTGAATTCGGCACGGCGGCCGCGAGCGGCGATGCGGCAGCTGCCAGTCGCGCGCGCCACAGCCTGACCGGCGTCGCCTCGGCATTCGGCGCCAAGGGACTGACGCAATTGCTCGACACGATGCGCGGCAATCCGCAGCCTGATGCGGCGCAGGCGGCCGCACTTGCCGAGCTTGCACAGGTCACCATCGCGGTCGGGCGTGGCATGCTGCGGGGGAGCGCTGTGGGCTGACGCACAACGCGACGATCGTTGCATAACGCATGAGAATGCTTCGCAGAATGCGATGCAAACGTTTGCGATAAAGATAAATATGTTTATAAATCAACGAATTAAAACTTGGCACGGTTCTTGAAGAGCATTGGGCAGAGCCGGAGCAGTTCCGACGCTCACCTACGCCTCAGGGCACCAGAACAAGGACTACCACCATGAAGAACCTCGTTTCGAAGATCGCTATCGCCGCTGTCATCGGCTTCGCCGGCATGTCGGCTGCCAACGCTGCAACCGCCGATGGCACCGCTGGTGCGAAGATCATCGCGCCGCTGCAGATCGCTGCCAAGGCTGACCTGTACTTCGGCACCATCGCTCCGTCGCTGACGACGGCCGACACCGTGCTCGTCACTGTCGATGGCGACAAGAAGTGCGGCGCTGCGCTGACCTGCCTCACCGCCGACCACACCGCCGCTGCGTTCGCCGTTTCGGGTGAAGCCGATGCAGTTTACACGATCTCGCTGCCTGATGCGATCGAGATCGCCAACGGCAACGGCGATGCCATGAAGGTTTATGCGTTCACGGGTTCGAAGACCTCGGGCACGCTCGTCAACGGCACCGACAGCTTCACCGTTGGTGGCGAACTCGCCGTTGCTGCGATGCAGCCGGCTGGCAAGTACCGCGGCAACTTCGTCGTCGCCGTCGAATACCAGTAATCGACTCTGGCAGGGGAAGGCGTCCGGATCTTTCGTGGTCCGGACGCCGACCCCGCCACTTGCGCGCGCCCTGCGCCGCGATCCCCTCCCCCTTAGCAAGAGAGCCCTGCCATGCGCCTTGCCCACCTTTCGCCGCTGCTTGCGGCGCTCGCCCTTTCTGTGTCTGCCGTTCCCGCCGCTGCCGAGTTGATGATTGCGCCGACGCGCCTCGTCATGGGCCCCAGCGAACGCAGCACCGAGCTGACCCTCGTCAACAAGGGCAATGAACAGACCGCTTTCCGCATTGCCGTCGAAAACCGCCGCATGCGCCGCGACGGCGCACTCGAAGCCGCCGAAACCCCGCGCACCGGCGAGCTCTTCGCGGCCGACATGATCCGCTTCGCACCGCGCCGCGTCATTCTCGAACCTGGCGCCCGCCAGACCATTCGCGTGTCGGTGGACACGCCAGCCGGTCTCGCACCTGGCGAGTATCGCAGCCATTTGCGGCTGATGTCGGCACCCACCGGCGCCGCGCAGGCAACCGCCAAGCCCGGCGAAGCCGCTGACGACAAATCGCTGTCGATCGAGCTGGTGGCGGTGCGGTCGCTGACCATCCCCGTCATCATCCGCGTCGGCACGCTCGATGCCACCGCGACGATCGACGGCGCGACGCTGGCGCGCGCGCCCGAAGACATGCTGGTCGTCAAGATGGCGCGTACCGGCACGCGGTCGACCTATGGCGACCTGCGCCTGACGCTCGATGGCCAGAGCCAGCCGGTCTATGTCGTGCGCGGCATTGCCATCTACACCCCCAACAGCGACCGCGACGTGCTGCTGCCGTTGCCCGCCGACGTCCGGCAGAAAATCGCCGGGCACGCGCTGCGCATCGACTATGTCTCGACCGACGCCAAGTCGCCGGGCCTGATCGCCAGCCGCAACCTGAAACTTTGACGGATAGCCCCCCGCGGGTGCACCGCCATGGCACGTCTTGCGCTTTTGCTGGCAGCTTTGCTGTTGCTGGCCGGGACAGCCATGGCGGCACCCAAGGACGACAAGGTCTTCGATTCGCTGTTCGGTGCCGAGCCCGAACGCCATGTCGCCGGCCCGAAAGCACAGGCCGGCCGCGATGACCTGACGATTGTCGAACTGCTGATCGGCACGCACGTCCTGAGCGACACGATGCTGGCGTTTGCCGGCGAGAACGGCCCGTGCCTGCCGGTCGACACGACATTCGATGCGCTCGAGCTCGATCACCACCTCGAAGGCGATGTCATCGTCATCCAGTTGCACGCCCCCGAACGGCGAATTGTCGTCGATCCCGCTGTGCTTGGCCCGTCGTTGCGACCCTCGCCCGAAGGCGCCTGTCTTGATCTCGACGCCTGGAGCCGCATCCTGCCGCTGACCGCGCGCGATGATACCTCGAACCTGCGCATCGTACTCGAAACCACCGAGCCCTTGCCCGTCCAGGCACGGCTCGACCGCGCTGAGCAGCGCACCGCGAAGCTCCAGGCCCCCGAGCCCAAGCACCCCGATTATCTGCGGATTGCCAACCCGGAAGCCTATGTCAGCGCGCCGACCATAGATGTCGCGATGGGGGCGGGTTATGGCAGCGAAGGCGCAGAGGGGCTGCTGGGCATCGAGGGCAGCGCCGACCTGCTCAACATGACCGGCCGGTTTCGGGCGCAGCTCGCCACGCAGAGCGGTTCGGCATTTGCCATGGTGCTTGCCCGCGACAGTCCTGACGGCGATATGCTGGGGCCGTTGCACGCCCGGCACTTTGCCATCGGCGACATCAGCGTGCCGGCGCAACCGCTGATCGGCGCGTCCGCGGGTGGCCGCGGCGTCATCGTTTCGAACCAGACGCTGTGGCAAGGCGACCTGTTCGATGCGATCGATTTGCGTGGACCTTTGCCGCGCGGCTGGGAAGCCGAGCTGTACCGCGACGATCGCCTGATCGGCTTTGACGGCACCGCCGATACGCAGGGCAACTATGTCTTTGCCGCGGTACCGCTGCGCGCCGGTGCCAACAACTATACCGTCCGGCTGTACGGTCCGCACGGCGAAGTCGAGGAACGCCGCTTCACGCGCTTCATCGGTGCCGAGCTGAATCCCGAGAATGAATTTGTCTATGCGTTCGGTGCCGTCGACACCGGCAAGCCGCTGATCGGGCCGCCGGCCGTGATCGCCAATGCCTCCGGCCCGGTAGCCTTCGCGACCGTATCGCGCGGGCTGACCGGCAGCGTGTCGATGCGCGTCGATGTCCGCGCCCCGCTCAACGGCGAGCGGCCGACGCTGGCGGCAGGCCTGCACGCCGCGGTGTTCGGCGGTTTTGCCTCGGTGCTCGTCGCCGGCAACGGCGGCGGACGGCCCGCCGTCGCGGTGCGCGGCGCGCGCCAGCTCGGGGCGGCCAATATCCTGTTCGAAGCCGCCGACTATGGCTCGCTCAGCGGCGATGCCTTGCCGTCCGAGATCGCCGACCAGGCGCGCAGCATCGGCTTTTCTGCCGAAACGCGGCTGCCGCTGGGGCGCTACAGCCTGCCCGTCACGCTCGGCTGGCAGCGCGATGTGGCGCGGCTCGGCAGCACGGTCGATCGCGTCCAGCTTGGCAGTGCGCTCGCCGTCGGTGCGCTGCGCCTCAGCCAGAACAGCGTTTACGAACGCCGCACGCAGTATGGCGATACCAGCCAGCTGCTGATGGGCAATCTGGCATTGGCACGGTCGGTCGGGGCCTGGCGGCTGCGTGGCGGGCTTGACTGGCAGGTCGACCGTCAGGCGCGACTGCAACAGATCGGCATTGCCGCCGCGCGCGCGACGCCGAGCGGCAGCATCGGTCTGGCCTTGGGCTGGGATGCCCAGCGCGGCCAGCCGACGGCTGCTATCAGCGCCGAACGGCGGCTCGGGCCGGTCGCGCTGATCGCCAACGCCGGGGTCGATTCGGGCGGCTGGCAGGTTGGTCTGGGCGTTTCTGCAGCGCTCTACCGCGACCCGCAGCGCGGCTACTCGCTCGCCACGCACGGCATGGTACGCAGCGGCAGCGTCATGCCGCACGTGTTTGCCGACAGCGACGGCGACGGACTGCAGGGCGCCGACGAGCCCGATATCGAGGGCGCGCAGTTTCTCGTCGACAGCAGCATGCGCCGCGAAGCCACCGGCGCCGACGGCCGCACGCGCATCGGCGGCCTGACGCCGGGGCGACCGCTCGACATGGAGCTGCAACTGGCTTCGCTGCCCGACCTCAATCTGCGCCCGTCGCAGCCCGGCGTCACCGTCGCGGTGCGCGCCGGTCAGGTGCTCGAAGTGCCGGTGCCGCTGCGCCCGACCGGTGAAATCGAAGCGCAGGTCATCGGGCTGCACGGCGATGTCGAGCAGGCGCTGCCCGGCATCGAGGTCGAACTGCGCGATACCAGCGGGCGTGTGGTGGCGCGGGCGCGCAGCGATTTCGAAGGCCAGGTCTATTTCGACGGGGTCATTCTGGGCCGTTATCAACTGGTGGCGGCAGCAGCCGACAAGCCGGTTGACGTGGCACTTTCGGAGACTTCGCAATTTGCAAGCGGCGGTATTCTGACCATTCGGCGCTAGAGGGTGACAGTCGCAAAACCGTGGATCCATCATTGCAATTCGCAACGAAAATCGCATATTGCAACCATGTATATGTCTGATGCGCTGTGCGTTGGCTTGGCATGCTGTTTGCATTGAACAGTTTGTCAGGCGCCGTGAGTCTTGGCGTTACAGGGGAATATCCTACCGTGAAGGGCATTATTTTCACCGAGTTGGTCGAGTTTCTCGAAACCCGCTACGGTATCGAGTTCGCCGATGCGGTCATCACCGATAGCGACCTCGACAATGACGGAGCATTCACCAGTGTCGGCAATTATCCGAGCGCCGATGCGCTGAAGATGGTCACAATCGCGGCGCGACTGAGTGGCACCGAGGGTGCGCAGATCTGCGAAGACTATGGCAGCTGGCTGTACGGGCGTTTCCATGTGCTGTTCCCCGATATCATGGCGCGCTACGCCAGTGCCGACGCGCTGCTGATGCACGTCGGCTCGCACATCCACGAGGAAGTGCGCGTGCTTTACCCCGATGCCAAGCCGCCGCAGCTCGAGGCGGTCAACAACGGCAACGAGCTTGTCGTCAGCTACAAGTCGCATCGGCCGATGGCGCACATTGCCTATGGTTTGATCCGCGCTTGCCTGGACACCTACGGCGATCCGCGCCAGTTGAGCTGGGCCCCCGACGCCCGCGCCGATGCCGCAACCTTCGTGATTTCTGGAGCGAGTAGACTGTAATGACGCCGACGTTCGCCGCACGCATCCTGGTTGTCGAGGACATTGCCTCGCTCGCCATGACCTATGCCGCGCATCTCGAGGGTGTCGGCCACATCGTCGACATTGCCGACAGCGGCGCCGCGGCACGCCAACTCATCGATAGTGCGACAGAACCCTATGATGTCGTGTTGCTCGATTTGCAGCTGCCCGATTGCGACGGCCTCGACTGGTTGGCGGGACAGCCCGAACTCGCTGAAAAAAGCAGCGTCATCGTCATTACCTCGGACGGTTCGATCAAGCGCGCCATCGCTGCCATGCGGCTCGGCACCTATGACTTCCTCGTCAAGCCGCTCGCCGCCGAGCGCTTGCTGACAACAGTCCGCAACGCCGCTGAGCACCATGTGCTCGCCGAAGAGGTCAAGGTCGTCCGCTCGCTGACGACACGCGACAATTTCCAGGGATTCATCGGGCGCTCGAGCGCCATGCAAGCGGTCTATCGCGCCATCGAAAGCGTCGCCAATTCGAGGGCAACGGTGTTCATCACCGGCGAAAGCGGCAGCGGCAAGGAAGTCGCGGCCGAGGCCATCCACCGTGCCAGCCGGCGTCACGAGCGGCCGTTCGTGGCGATCAACTGCGGCGCTATCCCTGAAAATCTGCTCGAATCCGAACTGTTCGGCCATATCAAGGGCGCCTTCACCGGCGCCATCGACAACCGCCTCGGTGCCGCCAAGGAAGCCGATGGCGGCACGCTGTTCCTCGACGAAATCTGCGAAATGGAGCTCAAGCTGCAGGTCAAGCTGCTGCGTTTCCTGCAGACCGGCATGATCCAGCGCGTCGGCAGCAGCAAGCCCGAGCCGGTCGATGTGCGCGTCATCTGCGCCACCAACCGCGACCCGACCGCCGAAGTCGCTGCCGGCCGTTTCCGCGAGGATCTGTTCTACCGGCTCGCGGTCATCCCGCTCGAAATGCCGGCGCTGCGCGAACGCGGCGGCGACGTCATCCAATTGGCGCAGGCGTTCCTCGAACGCTTCGCGCGCGAGGAGCACAAGCACTTCGATCCGCTGTCAGTCGATGTCCAGGCCAAGCTCGGTGCGTACAACTGGCCGGGCAATGTCCGCGAGCTGCAGAATGTCATCCGGCGCGCGGTCGTCATGTCGGAAGGGCCGGCGCTCAATCTCGCCGATTTCGCCACGGCACCAGCGCGCCCGGCGCTGGCCGCCGAAGGTGCGTTGTTCGGGATGACCAACCCGTCGACCTATGCACCGCCGGGGATTGAAAGCCTTTCCGGGCTGACGCTCGATGCCATCGAGCGGCTGGTCATCGAGCATGTCATCGAGGCCAATAACGGCAGCCTGCCGGCGGCAGCGCGCAGCCTCGGCATCAGCCCGTCGACGCTCTACCGCAAGCGCGAACGCTGGAGCGGCCTCGCCGCCTGAGGCGGTGCTAGACGCCGGCGAAGCGCCTGGCGGCGAACAGCCCGGCGGAGAGCAGCGACGATGATCCGGTTAGCTGCGCTGCAACGGCCTCGCCGATGGCTGCCGAGTGCTTGAAGCCGTGTCCCGAGCAGGCGGAAACCAGCGTGACCGGCGCGCTGTCCAAGTCGTCGATGACGAAATCGCCGTCGGGCGTGACGGTGTAGATGCAGGCCTGCGACCGCGCTGCCACTGCGCCGACGCCGTTGATGCGGCCTGCTACATGGCGGGTGTAGAACGCTGCAGCTTCATCCGCGCCGATGTCGCGCCAGTCGCTGTCGGGGTCGATGGTGCTGCGGTAATATTCGGCGGCGCATTTCATTGATGTGGCACCGGGCAGTGGCGGGAAGCCGTAGAGCTGGTCTTCGGCGTCGGTGCCGTAGCTCCAGATGAAGACTGGCGCGGCATCCGGGGCGAACAGCCCGGGCGCCTCCACGGGCAGCCAATGCAGCACCTGTCGGTGGACAGCGAAGTTTGGCCGCAGCGCTGCGCCGGCAAAGTCCCCAACCCAGGCCCCCGCCGCGACGACCGCGCGAGCGGCGTGGAAATTGCCGGCAGATGTTTCGACGCGCACCCCGGCACCATTGCGAACCACTGCATGCACCCGGGTATCAAGCTGCAGCGCGGCACCCAGCCGCTGCGCCTCACGCAATTGCGCCGCGATGCAGGCTTCGGGGTGAACATAGCCGCCGCCGGGCTCGTAATAGCAGGTCTCATCGCCGCGCAGTGCGAATTGCGGGAAGCGCAGCGCGGCCTCGGCCGCCGTCGGCAGTTCGTGGACGATACCGTGCAGCCGTGCGGCGGCAATCGTCGTTTCGACAAAGCCGGTCTTGCCGTGCATTTCGGCGCGTGCGTCGGCTGCGGCGATCGCCAGAAACCCGCAGCGCGTGATCAGCCGCGTGCCGGTCGCAGCCTCGAGCTCGTCCCAGATTTGATGCGACCGCAGCACCAGCGGCACATAGCCAGCGCCCTCGCCGATCGCCTGCCGCGTGATGCGCGTTTCGCCATGACTCGACCCCATGGCATGCGGCGGCGTGAAGCGGTCGAAGCCGATGGCGCGCAAGTTAGCGGCCGGCAGCATCGTCATGGGCTGGCCGGGCGCGGACACGCGGATTTCGCGCAGGTTCAGCTGCAGTAACCGCAGCAGCATGCAGGCTTCGGCCAGACCATCGCCCAGATAAAAGCACAGGCTGTCGGCTTTCCACTCTTCGGGCTTGGCGGCAGTAAAGGTGAAATCCAGCAGCAGACTGCGCTCGGCGCCAGTGCCACCTTCCCAACGCACAGCATCCAGCTTCAACGGCTCCAGATTGACCCCGAAGGTGCTGCGGAAACTGACGCGCTGGCCATCGATGGGCACCGAAGCCACTTCGCAGCCGGCGGGAATGTTCAGCGACTCCTGAAGGGCGACGCGCGGTTCGAATTGCAGCAGCGTCATACACGGCAGAGGTTGCAGATAATGCGGGTAGAGCAGCTGAGCGATTTCCTGAATGAATTCGGGAAATTCGTCATCCAGCCGCTGGCGCACCATTCCGGTGAGGAAGGCCACGCCTTCGAGCAGGCGCTCGACATCCGGATCGCTCGCCGAGTCGGGGCCCAACAGGGGTGCAAGTGCCGGATTGTTGCGGGCGAACTCGTCGGCCAGACGGCGCAGTTGGTTGAGTTCGCTTTGATAATGATTATTCAGCATCGGAGTTATTGCATCGCCAGAGACACGCGGCCGTCGGAAGAAACCCGGGTCGCCAGGTGGATGGGTATGTCGCGATCGTCAATGGCCACCAGGCCCTCAAGGCTGAAACTCAGCGACAACACTTCCTGAGCGCCTTCGGCGATCTGGATGCGTGGCGATTTCAGCCGTTCGACCGGCCATCGGACGAGTTCCATGCAAGAGGATGAATCGGCAGCGCCGCGCAAGACCAAGTCGTCGGATCGCCCGGCGCAAGCCCCACGCCCCACTCACGGACCGCAGCAGTGGCGGGATTTCTTCCTGCCCGCTCAGGAAATTGGCAACCTAACCCTGGCGG
>CALDHQ010000524.1 GCA_937894055.1 uncultured Polymorphobacter sp. | reverse complement strand
AACTGGCTGAGCAGCTGCTGCACTGCCTGGAATGCCGCGAGCGCGCGGCCGAACTGCTGGCGCCCGTTGACATAGTCGACCGACAGCTTGAGCGCCGCATCGAGCGCGCCCGCCGATTGCAGCACGCGCAGCAAGGCGCCTTGCGCGAACAGCCCGGCCTCGGGCGCGCTTGTCGCCGAAGCCCGCTCGAACACCAGCATGTCGCGCGGCTCGCCCGCCGGGTTGAAGCTGCGTTGCGCGGTGGCCGCCGCGACATCGAGGCGCAGCAAGCGGCCATCGGCCTCGGCGAGCACCGCATCGGCCTCAAGCCCCCATGGCACTTGCGACAAGGTCCCGGTGAAGCTGTCGCCGGTCAGCCGGCCCTGCGTCGCGCCGGCAATCGTCAGCCGGCCATCAAGCGACAACCCGCCCGCTGCCGCCAGTCGGCGCGCCAGCATCACCTCGCCGAGCGGCAGCGCCACGGCATGCGCGCCGGCCAACGCCAGCACCGCCGCCGCATCGCCCCAGTCGCCGCCGAACCCGCCGTCATCGGCGGGCAGCAGCAGGTCGGTCAGCCCGGCGGCTTCAACCTCGGCAATGTTGGTCGCATAATCACTGCCAAGCGCCGCAAACAGCCGCGCTGCGGTGTCGACCACCATGTCACGATTATCGCTCATCTCAGGCCCAATCCCCGCGCAATGATGCCGCGCAAAATCTCGCGCGTGCCGCCGCGCAGCGAGAAGCTCGGGGACACCATCAACAATTGCGCCAACACCGCCGCCAGTTCGGGCGCACCCGCCGGATCGATTTCGGCCAGCGCCTGCACTGCCGGCGGCAGCGCTTGCTCGAAACTGTTGCCGAGGTCCTTGACCATCGCGGCTTCGAGCGCCGGATCCTCGCCGCCCGCCAGCTTCGCCGCCACCGCCCATGACATGCGGCGCAGCGTCCACAGTTCGGCTGCGGTGCGGCCGATCAGCGCTGCGATCGCCGCATCGGGTTCGGGGCCGGCCCAGCGCATCAGTTCGACGAACAGCGCGAAGCTCGACAGATAGCGTTCGGGGCCCGAGCGTTCGAGCGACAGTTCGGCGGTGACCTGCTTCCAGCCCTCGCCCTCGGCACCGATCAGCGCGTCATGCGGCAGCAGCACGTCATCGAAGAACACCTCGTTGAAGTCGTGCGCACCCGTCAGGTCGATGACCGGCCGCACGGTGATGCCCGGCGTGTCCATCGTCACCAGCAGCTGGCTCAACCCGGCATTGCGCGTCGATGCAGGGTCGGTGCGCACCAGCGCGATCATGATGTGGGCGCGGTGGGCGCCGCTGGTCCACAGCTTCTGGCCATTGACACGCCAGCCGTCCTTGGTGCGCTCCGCGCGCGTCCGCACCGAGGCAAGGTCGGAACCCGCGCCGGGTTCGCTCATGCCGATGCAGGCATAAAGCTCGCCGCGCGCCATCGCCGGCAGCAGCTTGAGTTTCTGTTCCTCGGTGCCGTGGCGCAGCAGCAGCGGTCCGGTCTGGCGGTCGGCAATCCAGTGCGCCGCGACCGGCGCGCCCGCCGCGAGCAACTCTTCAAGCACGACATAGCGTTCGAGCGGTGCCCGGGCATGGCCGCCGTAGCGTTCGGGCCAGATCATGCCGATCAGCCCGGCGGCACCGGCGGCGCGGCTGAAGCCTTCGTCGGCAACCGCCCAGCAATTGGCGCGGTGCGCGGCGGGATTGCCCGGAACCGTGTTGGCGACCAGCGCGCGCACGCGGTCGCGCAGGTCCCCGACATCGGGCAGAACGGGCAGCGGGGCAGCGAAGATCGACATGCCGCTACGATAGCCCGAAAGCGCATGCGCGCAACGCCGTCACGCTCAATACTCGACGCAGATCTTGCCGAAGTGCGTGCCCGATTCCTGCTTGCGGAACGCGTCGGCCAGACCTTCGAGCGGGAACGAGCAGTCGATCACCGGCTTGATGCCCGACACGTCGATCGAGCGGATCATGTCCTGCTGATGTTCGCGGTTGCCGACGAACAGTCCCATGACCTTGACCTGGTTGCCCATGATCGCGGCGGTGTTGACCGGCCCGGCGAAGCCCGCGAGCACGCCGATCAGCGCGATATGGCCGCCCATACGGGTGGCCATGATCGACTGGTTCATCGTGCCGGCGCCGCCGATTTCGACGACATGGTCGACACCGCGACCGCCGGTAAAGGCGCGCGCCGCTACACCCCAGTCGGGGTTCGACTTGTAGTTGATCAGGTGATCGGCACCCATCTTCTTGAGGCGTTCGAGCTTTTCGTCCGACGACGAGGTGGCGATAACCGTGGCGCCGAGCGCCTTGGCGAACTGCAGCGCGAAGATCGACACGCCGCCGGTGCCCTGCACCAGCACCGTCGCGCCGGGCTTGATCTGGCCGTCGACCACCAGCGCGCGCCACGCCGTCAGCCCGGCGCAGGTCAGCGTCGCCGCTTCGGCGTGGGTATAGCCCTTGGGCGGATGCGTGAAGGCCTTGGCGGCCATCGTCACCGTCTGGCTGGCGAAACCGTCGCTGCGGTCGCCGGGAACCTGCGCGATCCATTCGGGCGTCGCCTCGCCGGTCCACCACAATGGGAAGAAGGTGCTGACCACCGAATCGCCGACCTTGAATTCGCTGACGCCTTCGCCGACGGCTTCGACAACACCGGCACCGTCGCTCATCGGCACGCGGCCATCGGGGGTCGGGATGCCGCCCTTGACGACGATATAGTCGTGATAGTTGAGCGAGGTGGCGTGGACGCGGACGCGGATCTCACCGGCGCCGGGCTCACGCGGCGCGATATCGTCGAGGTACAGATTTTCCAGCCCACCTGGCTTGCGCAGACGCATGACCTTCATTGTTCGACTCCCCGGCATTGCTCGTTGATTGGTTGACGTATACGTCATGCCTTAACCAAGCGCGGGTTTTGCGCAACAGGCAAATGGGGAGATGCGACGATGAAGGCAGCAGTCTATTACGAAAACGGTGGTCCCGAGGTGTTGCGCTACGAGGACGTCGCCGATCCCGCATGCGGCCCGCGCAATGTCGTCATCAAGGTCGCAGCCGTCAGCATCGAAGGCGGCGACACGCTCAACCGCTTTGGCGGGCCGCTGGTCACGCGGCCGCATATCGTCGGCTATCAGGCATCGGGCACCGTCGTGCAGGTCGGCAGCGAGGTCACCACGCACAAGCTCGGCGACCGCGTCGCCACCGTCAACGGCTGGGCCAGCCACGCCGAGCTGCGCGAAGTCCCGGCGCGCAACGCCTGGCACGTGCCCGACGGATTGGATCTTGCTGCAGCGTCGATCATCCCCGTCACCTTCGGCACCGCGCATGAATGCCTGTTCGAC
>CALDHQ010000523.1 GCA_937894055.1 uncultured Polymorphobacter sp. | reverse complement strand
ACCGTCACATCTGCAGCCGTGAAGCCAGTGACCGCTTCGCTGAAGGTGAAGGTGACAGTTGAGGTGTCACCGATCTTCAGCGCCGTGTCGGACAGGCCAATAGCCACCGTCGGATGGATGCTGTCATGGGTTGCCGTGACCGAATCCTGTGCCGCCGGGTTGCCGGCCGCATCGGAGACGTTCGCCGTGAAGGTGAGCGTTCCCTGATTGAGACCGCTCAGATCCATCGAGCTGGTGGCCCACGTGTTGTCAGCCAGAACGGTTGCCGTGCCGGTAACCGCCGGGTTGACGCCATCCGAAGCCGTGACGGTGACCGTGCGCGAGCCGGTGCCGGGCGACTGGCAGATTTTGAGCGCCAGCCACACCCACACCGCCCAGTTGCCGTAGTGGTCGATGAGGATGCCGACGCCGATGTTGCCGGCGACGAACGCCAGGCTGGCGAGGCCGCGCGCGACGCCGTAGCGCGGGCGGGTGGTGGCGTTGGTGAGGCGCAGTAGTGCCGCCTCCAGAAACGCGATGATGCCCCAGAAGCTGATCTCCAGCCCGAACGCCAATGCGAACGAGATGCCGAACGCCGGCCCCATGCCGAGTGCCAGCAGTCCCGCCATGGTGAGCGCGGCGAGCAGCAGCAGCGGCGCGCGGCGGTCGCGGCGGCCCTCGGCCCAGGCGCTGGTCAGCGGGCCGACGAAGATGCGGCCGATGCCGGCCCAGGCGATGGCGAGGCCGAGCTGGCCGCCGGTGAAGCCGCGCGCGTCGATCAGCCAGACCGGGAACCATTGCAGGAACGCCCCGAACGCCGCGTAGAACAGGCACGCGACCAGCGTCACGCGCAGCGCGGCGTCGGCTGGTGTCGGTGAATTGGATTTGGCCCCGCGGATCACGCCGCCACCATGCCGCGTGGCGGCGACGCTGTCACCCGTTCGCCGCGCGTGACACGCCGAATTGGCGCTGCCATAACTGCTGTGAAATCAAATTGGGGAGTATCCAGCATGACCATTCCAGCGCTTTTCGACATGACCGGACAGGTCGCGGTCATCACCGGCAGCTCGCGCGGCATCGGCAAGGCGATCGCGCACCGCATGGCCGAACACGGCGCCACCGTCATCGTCAGCTCGCGCAAGCAGGATGCCTGCGACGCGGCGGTTGCCGAAATCAACGCGGCGGTGGGCCGCGATGCGGCGTTCGCGATCCCCGCCAACATCGCGTCGAAGGCCGATTTGCAGCGGCTGGTCGACACCACCATCGCCAAGTTCGGCAAGATCGACGCTTTGGTCTGCAACGCCGCGTCGAACCCCTATTTCGGCCCGGCGGCGGGCATTGCCGACGAACAGTTCACCAAGATCCTGCAGAACAACATCGTCGCCAACCACTGGCTGATTTCGATGGTGGCGCCGGCGATGACGGCGCGCAAATCGGGCAGCATCACGATCATCTCGTCAGTCGGCGGGTTGAAGGGCTCCACCGTCATCGGCGCCTATTGCATCTCCAAGGCTGCCGACATGCAGCTGGCGCGCAATCTCGCGGCCGAATTCGGCCCGGCGAACGTCCGCGTCAACGCGATCTGCCCCGGGCTGGTCAAGACCGACTTCGCCAAGGCGCTGTGGGAAAACCCCGACATTCTGAAGGGCAGCACCAGCCGCGCGCCGCTGCAGCGCATCGGTGAACCCGATGAAATCGCCGGCATGGCGGTGCTGCTGGCGACCAAGGCCGGCGCGTTCATCACCGGCCAGAGCATCGTCAGCGACGGCGGGGTGAGCGCGGTCTAGCCGCCACCTATAGCCCCTCCCCGGTGGGGAGGGGTTGGGGAGGGGGTTCGACGCTGGCGCGTGAATCGCGACGTTGCACGCCGGCCTGCAGCCGTGCTCCCCCACCCCCGACCCCTCCCCGCCGGGGAGGGGAGTTAACCGCGCCGGTCGTAGTAGAACCGCCCCATGCGGTCGAACAGCGCCATCGCGTCGGGCGGGGTCTTGTCGCCGCTGAATTCGCGGTAGAGCGTATCGACGTTGACGACGATGCGTTCGGCGTCGCTCCAGCTGGCGAAGCGGCCGAGGGCGCCTGACGCGGCAATGTCGCGCGCGGCGGTTTCGGCGTCGAGGCCGGCGTCGTAGCGGGCGCGGGCTTCGCGGTTGATGTGTTCGAGATAGTCGGCGACGGCGCGCACCCCGGCCTTGTCGGTCAGCGGGCCGTGGCCCGGCACGATGGTGTCGACGTCCATCGCCAGAATCCGCTCGCACGCCTTGATCCAGTTGCCGACCGGGCCGGCCCACATGATCGGCGTGCCTTCGATGAACAATATGTCGCCCGTGAACACCGTGCGCGCGTCGGGCACATGCACCAGCACGTCGCCGGCGGTGTGCGCCGGGCCGACTTCGATGAGGTTCACATCGCGGTCGCCGACCTTGAGATCGAGCTGCCCTGAAAACGTCCGCGTCGGCGCGCGTTCCTCGATGCCGGCGAATTCGAACGGCGCGAAAATATCGGCGAAATAGCGCCCCGCCACGCCGAGCGCACCGCTGGCGCCCGCCGCCTTCATGGCCGCCATCTGGTGGGCGCCGAAGCTCTCCATCTCGCGCGCTGAGGCAGCGGACGCGATGATTTCGGCGTTCGAACACAGGCAGTTGCCATGCGTATGGTCGCCGTTGGCGTGGGTGTTGACGAGGCAGGTGATGTCGGCGCCGCCGAGGCCGGTGGCATCGCGCATCGCCGCGAGCATTTCGGCGGTCAGCGGCACGTCGAACAGCGTGTCGACCAGCAGCGACTGGTCGCCGTCGACAATCAGCCCGGCGTTCGACCAGCCCCAGCTGCCATCGGGTTGCAGCCAGGCGAACAACCCTTTGCCGGTTTCAACCAGCCCGCGTGCGTATGCCATTTTCCCCCCGTTCGGTGCTATTCGAGTTCGTAAACCATCTGCACGGTGATGCTCAGTTCGACTTCGCCGGGCGCCACCGGCGTCGGCGGTGCGGCGCCGATCTTGTCGGCGCGCGCCATCATCACCATCGGGCGCGGGCCGGGCTCGACAGCGCCGCCTTCGCTGATCGACACCAGCCGGCGGACACGCAAACCGGCGGCCTTGGCGTAGAGGTCGGCACGCGTGCGGCCGGTCGCGACCGCCTGCGCGCGGGCGCTGTCGAGCGCGGCGTCGGCCTTGTCGATCCCGAATGTCGGGCCGGAAATCTGGTTGGCGCCTTGTGCCACCAGCGTGTCG
>CALDHQ010000522.1 GCA_937894055.1 uncultured Polymorphobacter sp. | reverse complement strand
AGCGCGCACGGCACCAACCCGGCAACCGCAGCGTTCTGCGGCTACACCGTCGAGGACATTCCCGCCGACGCACGTGGCCGGGTCGACCTTGCGGCACTCAAGGCGCGGCTGGCCAATGGCAGCGATGTCGCGGCGGTGATGATCACCAACCCCAACACCTGCGGGCTGTTCGAACCCGACATGATCGAGATCTGCGCGGCGGTACATGCGGCGGGCGGTTATGTCTATTGCGACGGCGCCAACTTCAACGCCATCGTCGGCCGCGTCCGCCCCGGCGACCTCGGCATCGATGCGATGCACATCAACCTGCACAAGACCTTCTCGACCCCGCACGGTGGCGGCGGGCCGGGTTCGGGGCCGGTGGTGTTTTCGGCAGCACTGGCGCCGTTCGCGCCGCTGCCGTTTGTTCGCAAGACCGGTGATCACTATGAGCTGGTCGAGGAAGAACAGGCGCATGGTTCGACCGACCATGACCACAGCTTCGGGCGCATGGTGGCGTTCCACGGCCAGATGGGCATGTTCGTCCGCGCGCTGTCGTACATCCTCAGCCACGGCAATGACGGGCTGCGCCAGGTCGCCGAGGATGCGGTGCTCAACGCCAACTATGTGCTCGCCAGCCTCAAGGACCTGTTCAGCGCACCGTTCGGCGACGCCGGGCCGTGCATGCACGAGGCGCTGTTCTCCGACAGCTTCCTCGAAGGCACGGGCCTGACGACGCTTGATCTGGCCAAGGCGCTGATCGACGAGGGCTTCCACCCGATGACGATGTACTTCCCGCTCGTCGTCCATGGTGCGATGCTGATCGAACCGACCGAAACCGAAAGCAAGGCCAGCCTCGACCAGTTGATCGGCGCGCTGCGCTCGGTGGCGAACCGGATGCTGACCGAGGACGCGAGCATCTTCAAGGGCGCGCCGTATCTGGCACCGCGCCGGCGGCTCGACGAGACCGCAGCGGCGCGCAAGCCGGTGCTCAGCTGGCAGGGCTAGGCCAGCCAGCACTTGCCCGTGACGGGGCGATCTGGCATGCCCGCCGCGTCACCCGGCGGGCTCGCTGCCGGCGTGAACAGGGGAATATTCAACGTCCGGCCGGCGAGCCCGGCAACCCGTTCGTCCGGGGCCTTGGGGGCATTGCCATGAACTTCGTCACGACCGCCTTTTCAACCGTCGCCGCTGCTGCGTTGGTCGCCGCGCTTGCCGTACCCGTCCATGCCGATCCGGCGGTGCCGCCGTTCTATGAAGCCGCGATGCGCATCAAGCCCGACGGCAAGCTCGGCCGCGTGGTCAAGCAGGAAGAGATCAAGACCGCCATCCCCGGCGCCCGCGCCTGGCGCATCGCCTATGTGTCATCGGACGCCCGCGACGTGCCGACGATCGCCACCGGCCTTGTCGTGGCGCCGACCGGTGCGGCGCCTGCTGGCGGCCGTCCGGTGATTGCCTGGGCGCATGGCACGACGGGGACGGCGCAGAACTGCGGGCCGTCGCAGATGCTCGATCCGGTGCAGGAACTCAACGAGTACTTCCTCGTCGGCGGCGACTCATGGACCGACTACGGCCTGCCCAGCGTCGCCGCGCTGCTCAAGGCCGGCAATGTCGTGGTCGCGACCGACTATCAGGGCCTCGGCGGCGGCGGCCGGCATCAATATGCGGTGGCGACGGCACAGGCGCATGACGCGATCAATTCGGTGCGCGCCGCACACGCGATGGCCGATACCGGCGCCGGTCGCAAGGCGATCATGTACGGCTGGTCGCAGGGTGGCGGTGCGACAATCGCGGCTGCCAGCATGGGTGACTATATCGCCCGCCGCGGCAGTGCAGCCGACGGGGTCAGCTTCGTCGGCTTTGTCGCCATGGCGCCGCAGGACGCCGCGGTGCTGACCGGCGGCAAGGCGGTTGACCAGGCGCTTGCCGACAAGGTTATGACGGACATCGTCACGCAATTTTCGGGTAACGTCTTTGATTTTGCGCATTTTTCGATGAACATGTGGGGCAACCAGGCGGCCTATCCGAACCTGAAAATGTCCGACCTGTTCACCGACGAAGGCGTCACGGCGCTCGACGAGATCTATTCGAAGAAGTGCATGCACGCCGGGTCGGATACCATCAGCTTCAACTATGGCACCGGCTACAAGGCGCTGCTGCGGCCACAGCCGGTGAACACGCTGGCGTGGGTGCAGGCGATCGTCGACGGCAGCGTGCCGCCGGTCAAGC
>CALDHQ010000521.1 GCA_937894055.1 uncultured Polymorphobacter sp. | reverse complement strand
ACGATGGACCGGGGCGGGGATATCCGCTGGCCGGAAATTCGTCGTGGGCGCGCGCGTTGCGTTGCACCGCTTCCGACAACACAAACCCCGCTCATCCCGAGCGAAGTCGAGGGACGCGCTGACGGTTGGGCGTGTCCCTCGACTTCGCTCGGGATGAGCGGCGTCGGGAGTTTCAGTCAGACTACAACTGTGGTTAGGTCGCGAGTGCGACCAACTGCCCGGTAGTCAAAATCTGCGGCAGTTCAGTGACCTGTCCATCGCGGCCATAGAACAGGTAGAGCGGCACGCCCGAACGGCCCTTGCTTTCGAGAAACGCGCTGATCGCTGCATCGCCGTTGGTCCAGTCGCCGACGAGCACGTTGATGCCCGCTTTGGCGAACGCTGCCGCGACATCGGCATTGGCGAGTGCGCCGCGTTCGTTGACCTTGCAGGTCACGCACCAGTCGGCAGTGAAATAGACGAACGCCGGCTTGCCCGACGCCTGCAATGCCGCCAGCCGGTCGGCGCTGAACGGCTGCGCCGCGAGCCCTGCCGGTGCGTCAGTCGTGACGCTGTCGGTCGCTGCCGGCACCATGCCGCCGACCATCACCAGCGCGGCAATGCCCGCCGCCAGCCCGCCCGCCAGCGGCAGCGCGAAACTGCCGCCACCGCGTTGGCGCGCGCCGAGCCACCATAGCGCCAGACCGAGCAGCAACGCCGCGAGCAGCCCGAGCGCCATGCCGCCGACACCGGCCTGACGGCCGAGCACCCACGCCAGCGCCACCGCGGTCAGGAACATCGGGACGCTGAGGATCTGGCGCATCGTCGCCATCCACGGCCCCGGCTTGGGCAGGCGGCGGCGCAGTGCAGGAATGAAGCCGAGCGCGAGGAACGGCAGCGCCAGCCCGAGTCCGAGGCCGGCGAACACCATCAGCCCGGCGACCGGCGGCAGCACCAGCGCGGCGCCGAGCGCGCCCGCCATGAACGGCCCGGTGCACGGCGTCGCGACGAATGCGGCCAGCGCGCCGGTCCAGAAACTGCCCGCCGCGCCGCCCTTGGATGCCAGCTTGTGGCCGGCGTTGCCCGATGAAACATTGACCTCGAACAGCCCGGCGAGGTTGAGCGCGATCGCCGTCATCAACAGCAGCAGCGCCAGGATGACGCGCGGGTCCTGCAACTGGAACGCCCAGCCGATCTGGCTGCCCGCGGCGCGCAAGCCCAGAATGACGCCGCCGAGCGCGGTGCACACCAGGATGATGCCGGCGGTATAGGCGAGCGCGTCACGGCGTGCCGCACGCTCGGGGAGATGCCCCTTGGCCAGCGCCAGCGCCTTGAGGCTGAGGATCGGGAAGACGCACGGCATGACGTTGAGCAGCAGCCCGCCGGCAATCGCCAGCAGCAGTGCCGGGGCGAAGGCCGCCCAGCTGCTGCCGCTGTCGCGTTCGCCGGGTAGTGCTGCACCGGCCGCACCGACATTGCCCGGCGTTGCCGTCAGCGCAAAGCCCTGCGGCGCCGGGTTGCCGACGAAACTGACCTTGAGCACGCCGCTGACCTTGGCGGGTGGTTTGCTGCTGGCGCGGGTTTCGATGCGCAGGCTGTCGGCGGTGGCGGTGACCAATTGGGGGGCTGCATAGTCGATGACGCCATCGGTGGCGGCGAAGAAATAGGCGGTTTTGACCTTCGCCGGATTGCCGAACGGCACCGACAGGATGAAGCGGTCGCCGCGTACGGTGAACTTTGCCGGCCAGTCGACGGACTTGGGCAGCGCCGCGCGCGCGGCGGTGAAGCGCGCGGCGGTGGCAGCATCGGGGGCGCCGTCGCCGATGGTCAGCGGCAGGTCGAGCGTCGCGGTTTCGGGGACGCACAGCGTTTCGTCGCAGACCAGCCAGTCGAGCTTGAGCTTGAGCGGGAACGGCGTGCCCTTGGCAAGGCCGGCGGGGACGTTGACGGTCGCCAGCAGCGCGTTCTGCCGGTCATAGACATAGTTCATCAGCCCCGAGGTCAGGTAGGTGCCGGGCGTCGGGTAGCTTAGCGCGCTGGCGGTCGCGCCCTTGGGCAGCGCCCAGGTGGCGCGGGTTTCGACGCCGGCGTCGCCGGGGTTCTGCCAATAGGTGTGCCAGCCGGGTTGCGGGGTCATCACCAGCGCCACGGCGAGCGGCTTGCCGGCGGCGGGGGTGCGGCTGGCGGCGATCAGTTCGACTTTGGTGTGCTGGGTTTGCGCGGTCGGTGCGGCGGTCGCGGGGAGGGCGACGAGCAGCAGCAGGGCGAGGAGGGCGCGAATCATGTGCGGCTTATGCCTGACTGGCGTGGGGCTGGCAAAGTGCGGGGTTGGGGCGTGTTGACGCAGAAACGGCGAGCCTTTGGGGGCTCGCCGTTTTGTAGGTGTAGGGAGTAAGGGCGTCGTGGCAAAGCCACGCCGTCGGACGGGTTCGTCGGCTTGGCGCCTCCGCCC
>CALDHQ010000520.1 GCA_937894055.1 uncultured Polymorphobacter sp. | reverse complement strand
CCGGCTTCATGTCGGTGCGCGCGGGCCTCGAGCGCAGCATGCCGGGCAGGCTCGTCGGCGTGAGCGTCGACGCCGACGGGGCGCCGGCCCATGTGCTGTTCGGCCTCGGCTCCAGCGCGGACCTCGACGCCATGGCCTTCCGCGCCCTGCCCGCCCTGTCCGCCCTGCGCCCCTCATCGCCCCCCTCCGCAGCACGTATGGCGTCGTGCTCAAGGCGCGCCACCGCGAGAGCGGGCAGGTCGTGGCCATCAAGAAGTTCAAGGAGAGCGACGAGGACGAGCAGGTGCGCAAGACGGCCCTGCGCGAGGCCCTGTCCGCCGCGCAGTGACTGCTTGCGCTGGCGTCAGGCGCCGCCTTTGCCCACCTGCCGGGCAATCGCACGGAAGGCTTCGATCGCCTGGTATTCCATGCGGTCACCGTCGACGTTGTAGTTGGCATAGGCCGAGTTCTTGGCGATCACTACATTGCGCGTTGGGTTCACGTAGATGAACTGGCCGTACACGCCGATGGCCATGAACTCGCCTTCGGTGCTCTGGGGAATCCAGAACTGGTAGGCATAACCCAGTGCCGGGATGCCTTCGAACTGGCTGCGACCCGGTTGCAGGTAGGCGGTGCGCGGGGTTACAGAGTCTTTGACCCATTGTGCCGGCAACAGTTGTTCGCCTTTCAAGTTACGGCCCTGATTCAGGTAGAGCAGGCCGAAGCGTGCGTAATCGCGGGTGCGCACATTCAGACCGCCGAAGCCCAGCTCGGTGCCGCCGTCGGCGACAACTCGACCCGGATTGCCGGCGTCGTCGAAAGCGTCAAGGGCAAGGCCCAGGAAGCTTTCGGCACCGCACGCGAAAAGGCGACCGACGGCTATGAGCGCGCTCGCGCCAAGGCCCGCGAACTCGCCGACGAAGCCCCGGAGTATGTCGATCGCGCCCGCGAAACGACGCGCCGCTATGCCGACAAGGCCAGCACCACCGTCAAGGCGCAGGTTCAGGAACAGCCCGTCGTGACGCTGCTCGGCGGCGTTGCTGTCGGTTTCCTGCTCGGCTGGCTGATCAGCGGCCGCCGTTCGGAATAGGCCGCTAAATTCGGCTTGAACCCACCTCGCTCATCCCGAGCGAAGTCGAGGGGCAAGCCGACGGTTGGTGCGTCCCTCGACTTCGCTCGGGATGAGCGGAGTTGGGTGATGCGAGCCAGATAAGACTGAACAAGTCCAAGTGGTGCTGGCGCCTCAGCGCGCCAGTGCCGCGCGGATATCGGCCTCGACATAGGGCAACCAGACCCTGGGTTCGCCCAGCGTCATGTGCCCCATCGTCACGTCCGACGCCGGCACGATGACCGTCCGGATGTTGGGGAATTGCTTGACGATTTCCGGCATCGGGTCGGTTTCGGGCGGATACAGCGGGTCATCCGCAAAGTTGAGATTGACGACGCGCGCCGTCACTGCGTCGAGGCGCGGCTGCGGGTCATAGGTTCGCACCGCATCAAGCTGCCACGCCAGATCGAGCCCGTCGCTCGCCGGCTGCTCGCCCGTCATCACCGCCTCGGCGGCCTTGGCGCCGGGCACGAACATCTTGAGCGCCGGCGGCGCCACCATCACCAGCGCACTGATCGCATGCGCCGTCCGCACGCCGGCACCGCCCGGCGACGGGTCGGCGAGCAGTGCGTCGCGGCTGGCAATGCGCCACAGCAGGTTGCGCCCCGTCGGTTTGACCGGCAGCGACGACAGCACGATCACCGTGCCCGCCAGATCGGGAAACTCGGTCGCCCACAGCCAGGCATTCGACCCGCCCATCGAGATGCCGAGCACCAGCTTCAGCTTGCGGATGCCCAGCGTCTTGCGCACCACATGCGCCTGCGCCACCACCATGTCGTGATAATCATAGTGCGGGAAATTGCGCCCGGCACCGTCGCTCGGCTTGCTTGAGCCGCCGGTGCCGATGGCGTCGACGAGGACAACATAGGTCTTCGCCAGATCGAGCGGTGCGCCGGCCGCATACAGGCGCTTTTCGAACTTGGGATCAACGAACGCGGCGCTGCTGCCGCCGGTGCCGTGGAGCAGCAGCACGGCGTTGTCGATGCTGCCGTCGCTGCCGCGATGCGGTGTCCCGAAGGCGCGATAGGCAATGCGCAGCGGCTGGCTGCGGCCATCGGCGAAGGTGAAGTCGGGCATCACGGCAGTGCGCTGTTCGCGCGGATCGGCTGCGGTCATCTTCGGCCCCGGGATTTCGGTCGCGCCCGCCGCGCCGCCGGTTGCCAGCGATATGGCAACCAGCGGCACGGCGAGGCGGCGCCAGTTCATGCTCAGTGCGCTTCGGGCTTTGCCATCAGTTCGACGAGCACGCCGCCGGTGTTCTTCGGGTGAACGAAGATCACCGGCACGCCGTGCGCGCCCATCCGCGGCTCGCCGGTGCCGAGCACCGTCGCGCCACGTTCGCGCATCGCATCGCGCGCCGCAAAGATGTCATCGACTTCGAAGCAGATGTGATGCTGGCCGCCCGACGGGTTCTTCTTGAGGAAGCTCCACACCGGCGAGGCATCGCCGTACGGTTCGATCAGCTCGATCTGGCTGTTGGGCAGATCGATGAAGCACACCCACACGCCCTGTTCGGGCAGCGCGAACTTCGCCTTGCTGACGGTGGCGCCGAACAGGTCGCGGTACATCGCCACAGCGTCATCGATCGACGGCGTCGCGACACCGACATGGTTGAGGCGGCCGATCAGCTGCGCGCTCATTTGCGCATGCCCGCGAGGCGGTTGTCGATGATGCCTTCGGCTTCCGCGATGATGCGGTCGATCAGTTCCTTGCAGGTCGGGACGTCGTTGATCAGGCCCTGGACCATGCCCGCCGACCAGATGCCGGCGTTGATGTCGCCGCTTTCGAGGCCGGCCTTGCCGCGCTGGCCGGCGACGAGGTCGCGGACCTGTTCGAACGCTGCGCCCTGCTTTTCGAGCGCGACGACCTGCTGGCTGACTTCGTTGCGCGCGACGCGCGCGGTGTTGTGCATGGTGCGGAAGATCAGGTCGGTCGAACGCTCGTCCTGTTCGACCATCGCGGTCTTGAACGCGTCGTGCAGCGGCGCTTCCTGCGTGGCGCAGAAGCGCGTGCCCATGTTGATGCCGTCGGCGCCGAGCGCCAGTGCGGCGACCAGACCGCGGCCGTCACCAAAGCCGCCCGAAGCGAGCATCGGAATCTTGACCTTGTCGGCAGCGGCGGGGATCAGGATCAGGCCGGGGATGTCGTCTTCACCGGGGTGGCCGGCGCATTCGAAACCGTCGATCGAAATGGCGTCGACGCCCTTGCGTTCAGCCGACAGCGCGTGGCGGACCGAGGTGCATTTGTGGATGATCTTGATGCCGGCGGCCTTGAACATCGCCCATTGCTCGGCGACCGCGGGGGTGCCGGCGGTTTCGACGATGGTGATGCCGGCGTCGATGATCGCCTGGGCATAGGCGTTGTAATCGGGGGCGTTGATCGTCGGGAAGACGGTCAGGTTGACGCCGAACTTCTCGCCGGTCAGCGTCCGGGTGCGGGCGATTTCGTCGCGCAGCGCATCGGGGCTGGGCTGCGTCAGCGCGGTCAGGAAGCCAAGGCCGCCGGCGTTGGCGACGGCGGCGACGAGCGGCGCGCGGCCGACCCATTGCATGCCGCCCTGCGCGATGGGGTGCCGAATCCCGAAGGTTTCGGTGAAGCGTGTCTTGATCATGTCGTCTCCCTAGGTGCGTTTTTTTAAGTCGATAGATGCAGTGGCGCGGGTGCGTCCACAAACTTTATCAATCCATGACCATGTGCGCAGCTTCGTCATCGACGCGCACGATGCGCGCCGGCGGCCGCAGGAACAGCATCAACGGCAGCACCGCGACGGTCAGCCACATCAGCATGCGGAACACGTCGATATAGCCGACCATCGCCGCCTGCGCGGTGACAGCGGCGTTGAGCATCGCCATCGCGGTATCGCCGGTGGGACCTAGCGCCTGCGCCATATTGCCCTCGGCAAACGGCACCGTCAGCGGCGTCAGCGCGCTGCCGATATCGGCGTGCGCGACCTGCACCTGCCGCGCCAGCGTGCCGATGACGATCGACACGCCGATCGAGCCGCCGATGTTGCGCAACAGGCTGTAGAAGCTCGCGGCATCGGTGCGGAATTGCGGCGCCAGCGTTGCAAACGCGATGGTGTTGAGCGGCACGAACATGAAGCCCAGCCCGAAGCCCTGCAGCAGCCCGCTCAGGATAACCGGCTGCATGTCCATGTGCGGGCTGAACTGGCTCATCCAGAACATCGACCCGCCAGTCATCGCCAGGCCGCACAGCAGCAGGAAGCGCGGATCGACCTTGCCGACGATCTGCCCCATCAGCATCATCCCGAACATCGTGCCGAGCCCGCGCGGCGCCAGCACCATGCCGGTGGTCAGCACCGGATAGCCGAACAGCCCCTGCAGCATCGGCGGCAGCAGCGCCGTCGTCGCCACCATCATCATCCCGACGATGAAGATGAACACGAAGCCGGTGGCGCAGTTGCGGTCGCGGATCAGCGCCATGTTGAGGATGCCGTCGCCCTTGGCAAAGGTGTGGACGCCGAACACCCAGAACGCTGCTGCGGCAACCATCGCCTCGATGCGGACTTCCCAAGAATCGAACCAGTCGATCTGCTGGCCGCGGTCGAGCATGACCTGGAACGCCAGCAACGCGATGCTGAGCGACACGAAGCCGAACATGTCGAAGCGCCGGTGCGCCACCGGGGTCTCGCGCAGGAACGCCAGCGCACCGAGCAAGGTCAGGCCGCCCACCGGCAGATTGACGTAAAACACCCAGCGCCAGTCGAAATTATCGGTCAGCCAGCCGCCGAGCAGCGGGCCCATCACCGGCCCGACCATGACGCCGACGCCCCACCACGCCATCGCCTTGCCGTGCAGCGAGCGCGGATAGGCATCGAGCAGGAACGCCTGGCCGAGCGGCACGAGGAACGCGCCGCTGGCGCCCTGCATCATCCGGAACGCCACCATCTGGTCGAGCGACTGCGCCATGCCGCACATCATCGAGGTGATGACGAAGCCCGAAATCGCCGCGATGAACAGTTTGCGCCGGCCGAACTTGTCGGCGAGCCAGCCGGTCAGCGGCGTCGCGATGGCGGATGCCGCGATGTACGACGTCAGCACCCAGGTGATGGTGTCGGCGGCGGCGCCAAGGCTCGCCTGCATGTGCGGCAGCGCGACATTGGCAATCGTCGAATCGAGCACCTGCATGAAGGTGGCGAGCATGACGACCATGGTGATCGCCAGCGCGTTGGGCGCGATAACGCCCTCTTCTTCGGGTGGATGGCTTGCCACGCGGGTCAGCCGCCGGTTCGCAGGTCAACCGTGACTTTGGCCGACAGCCCGGCGAGCAACGGCTGCGGCGGTTTCGAATCGATGGCGATGCGCACCGGTACGCGCTGGACGACCTTGACCCAGTTACCGGTGGCGTTCTGTGCCGGCAGCACCGAAAACTCCGAACCGGTACCCGCGCCGATGCTGACGACATGGCCGTCGAGCGGGTTGTCAGGGTAGGTGTCGAGCTTGATCTTAGCCTTTTGGCCGGGGCGCATGCGTTCAAGGTCGGTTTCCTTGAAGTTCGCCTCGACCCACATATGGTCACCGACCATCAGGCTCATCGTCGGCACGCCGGCGAAGATCATCTGCCCGACCTGGACCTTTTCGGTCTGGCTGGCGCGGCCGGCGACCGGCGCATAGATCGTCGTGCGCCGCAGATCGAGCGCGGCGCGGTCGCGTGCCGCACGCGCAGCCGCCACCAGCGGATGCGATTCGATCGCGGCGGCAGACACACCCTGTCCGGCGAGCGCCGACTGCGCCTGGACCTGATAGGTAGCCGTCTGAACCGCGTTGCTGACCGGGTCCGTGGTGGTGAGAACCCAGGTTTGCCCGGCAACGACCGAGCGCACCTCGAAGGCGGCGGTGAACAATCTCACCCTGTCGATGGCGCGCGCGCTCGCGCCCGACGCCGTGATCCTTTCCGGCGGTCCGGCCAGCGTGTACGACGAGGGCGCGCCCGCGCCTTCGCCCGAGGTCTTCGAGCTCGGCGTGCAAAGACGCCATCGCCGCCATATGCACGCTCTGCGCCTCCAACGCACACTCGATACTTCGCCGCCGGCTCAACTCGCTCTCCAGCGCATTGGCGCGTTGCTGCAACTGCGCGACGGCGCCCTGGCGGGGGCCTTTACCCATCCCGCCCGCGCGTCTCTGGCCTGGGCCAACTGACGCGACACCTCGATCACCGCCTGGCGCAGGCTGGCGCGGCCATGCTGCAGCGACAGGCCGAGGAAGGCGCCGCGCAGGCGGTTGTCGTCGACCGGCACGCGCTCGCCCGCCAGCCACGGCAGGAACAGCGGCGGCGCCACGCCGGGCTGGTCGGCCGCCGGCTCCTGGCCCAAAGCCAGACAAAACAGTCCAGCGGATGATAGCGTCAGGAAAAGAGGTGGTATATTCATGGCCTACCCCTCGCACCTCCACCTTAAGTTGTGATGAAGCGGCCTGGCTTCCGGTCCGTCAGCCCGCAGCGCCGACGGTCATGGCTCGACCGGCGCTGAAGCGGGGGCAGGCTCACCCGACCCGCTCCGGATGCGTGTAAACGTTGAGCCGGTTTTCCCTGACGAATCCGCAGAGAGTGATGCCGGCGGCGTGGGCGTATGCGATGGCGAGGCTGCTGGGGGCGCCGACGGCGGCGATCAGCGGGATGCGGGCCGCATGGGCTTTTTGCACCA
>CALDHQ010000519.1 GCA_937894055.1 uncultured Polymorphobacter sp. | reverse complement strand
CAACTCCTGCGCTTGCCACACCCTGCCGATCGGATTGTGCGGTGAGCACAACAGCAATAACCGCGCACCATCCGCCGCGCAACGCGCGCAATGATCGAGGTCGAAGCGATAACGACTATGCTCGAATTTGAGCGGATTGAGCAGCAATCGGCGTCCGGCAATTTTCGGGACAACACTGCGACGGCATGAACAAGCAATTTGAAGACGCCAAAGTCGATGTGTAGCTTAGCCCAAACCTGTGGAGGACCACCTCAATTGGACGGCGGTACCGAATGACCGTTTGCGCCGCATACGCGACACCCGCCGCGCTCGATGCACACGTCGATGCGGTGCTGGCGACGCTGACACCGGGGTTCACATTGCGCAAGCGCGAGGCCTGCGCGGTGCAGAACGGCTATGAACCGTTCGGCTTCCTCGACGGCATTTCGCAGCCGGTGGTCGATTGGGCGGGGGTGCGCGAGCCCGGCCATGACGCGCTCTACACGCACCTGCTGGCGGCGGGCGAGGTGCTGCTCGGCTACCCCAATGAATATCGCTGCCTGACCGACCGGCCATTGCTCGATCCGGTGCAGGCGCCGCAGCTGCCACGCGCGCGCGACGATGCAGCGCGCGCCGACCTTGGCCGCAATGGCAGCTATCTCGTCTACCGCCGGCTGGCGCAGGACGTGCCGCTGTTCTGGCAAACGCTTTCAGCGCGCGCCGGCGGCATGACGGCCGCCATCGAGCTCGCCGAAGCGATGGTCGGGCGTGGTATCGACGGCCAGCCGATTCCGGCGCTTGGCACCCGCGCCATTCCCGGCGCCGAGCCGTATGATCTCAATGATTTCAGCTTCACCGGCGATATGGGCGGCAATATCTGCCCGGTCGGCGCGCACATCCGCCGCGCCAACCCGCGCAACGCCGACCTGCCATCGGTGCCCGACGGCCTGCTCGACAAGCTGCTGGTGACGCTGGGGCTGACCGGCAATGCGCGCGACGACGCTATTTCCTCGACGCGCTTTCACCGCATCCTACGCCGCGGCCGGCGCTTCGGTGCGATGCTGCCGCCCGTCGAAGCTGCACGCCCCGGCGCCGCCGACCCACAGGCCGGGCTGCACTTCATCGCGCTGCAGGCGAGCATTTCGCGCCAGTTCGAATTCATCCAGGGCGCCTGGGTCGCCAGCGCCAAGTTCGCCGGCCTGTCGGGCGAATCCGACCCGCTGCTCGGCAACCGCTGCCCGTTCCCCGGCGCCATGCCCACCGACGGCTTCACCCGCCCCGGCCCCGACGGCAGCATCGAGAAGCACCAACTGCCACAGTTCGTGACGGTGACAGCAGGGGGCTATTTCTTCCTGCCCGGCCTGCGCGCGCTGGCGTTTATCGCGGGCGGTTGATCCGCCGCAGCACCCTTGTCGGCGGCGGTCTTTTCGGCGAAAACCACCGCATGGCGGCGACAGTCGCACGACAAACTGGGGGGAGGGCCGCATGGCCAGTAGTGCACCGGCAGCAACAAGTGCCGTCATCGACTGGATCGCGCAGGGTGCCGCGCATTTTCCCGACAAGCTCGCGACGATCGACCTGCATAGCGGCCGGCGTCACAGCTACGCTGTCATGCACGACCGGGTTGGGCGCATTGCCGGGCATCTGGCGGCGCTGGGCTGCGCGCGCGGCGACCGGGTGGCGATGCTGTCGCTCAACAGCAGCGATATGCTCAGATCGGAA
>CALDHQ010000518.1 GCA_937894055.1 uncultured Polymorphobacter sp. | reverse complement strand
ACGTCAAGCTGCAGGCGCGTAGCGGCAACTTCACCATCAACGGCAATGTCATGCCGGCGGCGTTGCTCGACGGCGCGGCGGCGCGGCTGCTGGCGCCGGCTGTCGCGGTCACCGGCGAACTGACCATGGCCGACAAGCGCGGCGATACGCAGCTGCGGCTGACCAGCCGCGCGCTCGACGTGGTGGCAGCCGGCGAGCTCGATTTTGCCAATGAGCTGTTCAAGGGCTTCACCGTCGATGCGCGGTTGCTGCGCCCGCAGGACGTCGACCCCAAACTCGCGGGCCAGGACATCCGGATGCGCGGCCGGCTGGCGGGCAAGTTCGCAGCACCGCTGGTCGATTATCTCGTGACTGCCGCCAACCTGCGCTACGACAAGACGGTCATCACCGCGCCGCGCGTTTCGGGAGTCGTGCAGCTCGGCCGGACGCCGCTGGTGGTGCCGGTCACGGCAAGCGCCAGCCGCATCAGCGGCGCAGGTGCGGCAACCGATGCGCTGCTCGGCAATCTGCACCTCGACACGCAGGTCGCGGTGCTGCCCGACCGCATCGAAGCGCGCGCGCTCAACCTGCGCACCGACCGGCTGACGGCGCGCGGCAGTGCCGCGCTGAACCGCAGCACCAATGCCTACACCGCTAACATCGCTGCCGAACTGCCGCGCTACGCATTGCAAGGCATCGGCATCGCTGACGTCGCGGCCAATGTCACTGTCGCCGGCAATAGCGCCGGTGTGCGTGTCGGCGGCAATGCGCGTGCCACGATGACGCGGCTCGACAGCGCCGCAACGCGCGACTTCTTCGGCGGGCTGCCGTTGGTCGTAGCGAAATTCGATCTCGCACCCGATGGTGCGCTGGCATTGCATGACGTGCGCTTCACCGCCCCGGCGCTGACGCTGAACGGCAGCGGTGCCGTCGCTGCCAGTGGCGCGGTGCGGCTGACCGGTGGCGGTAATTTGCGCGACTATGGTCCGGTGACGTTTGCGGTCAACGGCCCCGCCGACCGGCTGGTGTTCGACCTCAAGCTGCCGCAACCGGGGCTGGCGGGCGACATTCGCAACATCGGTGCCCGCGTTGCCGCGACGCCGCGCGGCTGGAGCTTCGAGGCGACCGCCGATTCGAGCGCCGGGCCGATTGTTGCCAACGGGCTGGTGCTGACCGGCGAAGGGCCGCTGACGGTTGAGCTTACCAAGCTCGCCGGCGCCGAAATGGTCGCGCAGGGCCGGTTGGTGCAGACCCCGGCGGGGCCGTTTGCCGGACGGCTCGATGTCGATGGCCGCGGCATCAACGGCACCGCGCTGCTGAGCACGGTCGCCGGTGCGCAGCATGCCGAAATCAACCTCGACCTGAACAAGGCGACGCTGGCGCTCGCAACGCCGGTGACGATCGCCCGCGGCACCGCCACCGCCTCGATCCAGTTCGACACCGGCTCCGGCCCGCCCGATGTGCGCGGCAGCTTCACGGTCACCGACCTCGACCGCGGCACCACGCGCTTCAGCAGCGCCACCGGCAAGATCAACTATTTGAACGGTGTCGGCACCGCCGAAGTGACGTTTGCCGGCGACGCCGGGGCGCCGTTCGGCGGCACCGTCGGCGCGCAGCTGACCAGCGACCGCATTACGATTTCCGCCGTCGGCAACCTTAGCAATGCGCCGCTCAAGCTCGACCATCCCGCCGTGTTCAACCGCGTCGACGGCAGCTGGAAGCTCGCACCCACGGCGCTGCTCATTCGCAACGGTCGCATCGAAGCCAGCGGCAGCTTCGGCAAGGACATGGCGCTGCACCTGCAGCTCGACCGCGTCAGCCTCGGGCTGGCACGCCTGATCAACCCCAGCCTCGACCTGTCTGGCTTTGTCTATGGCGGCATCGACTTCCGCTACGGCGCCAATGACCAGCTGCCCGAAGCGCGCGCCGACCTGCGCGTCAACGGGCTGTCGCGCGCCGGCGCCGGCACCGCATCGAACCGCATCGACCTCGGCATCAACGCCGTGATGGCGAACGGCAGCGCCAGCGCGCGCATGGTCATCGCCCGCGAAGGCCGCATCGAAGGTCGCGCCCAGGCGCAGCTCGCGGTCATCCCCGGCAGCCGCGCCGATCCGGTGCTGACGCGGTTGTTCGCCGCACCGCTGTTCGCGCAGCTGCGCTGGGCCGGCCCCGCCGAAGCGATCTGGCCGCTGGCGGGTGTCGACCGCATCGACGTCCGCGGGCCGCTGACCATCGCCATCGACGGTAGCGGCGTGCTCGGCGATCCGCGCTTTGCCGGCGCCTTCAAGGCCAATGGCGCGCGCATCGAAAGCACCGGCATCGGGCTGGTGCTCGACAAGGTGGCGCTCGACAGCCGCTTCGTCGAATCGCGGCTCGAGCTCAAGTCGTTCACCGCCACCGCGGGGCGCGACGGCACGCTCAGCGCCAGCGGCGGCATCGACCTGTCGGCGGTGCGCGGCTTCCCGATGGAGTTCGCCGTCGACCTGAAGAACGCCCAGCTGATCAACCGCGACGACCTGCGCGGCAGCGCCACCGGCAAGGTCCGCATCCACAAGGGCGACGACGGCGCGCTCATCAAGGGCCAGCTCCATATCGAGCAGGCCCGCATCAACCTCGGCACCACCTCGGTCGCCGATGTGCCGGTGTTGCCGGTCACCGAAATCAACGGTGCCGCCGCGAACCGCCCCGCCGCACGCCCGGCCAAGCCGACGATCTGGCAGCTCGACATGGGGGTCGAGGCCGACAACCGCATCGCGGTGCGCGGCATGGGGCTCGATTCGGAATGGAGCGCCAATGTGCGCGTCGCCGGCAGCATCGAAGCACCGCGCGTCACCGGCAAGGTGACGCTGGTGCGCGGCGACTATGACTTCGCCGGCAAACGCTTCGCGCTGACCCGCGGCGACGTGCGCTTCACCGGCAACTTCCCGCCCGACCCGATCATCAACATCACCGCCGAGAACTCGAGCTCCGACTTCACCGCGACGCTCAACATCACCGGCACCGCGCAGCGCCCGCAGATCAGCTTCAGCTCGATCCCGGCGCTGCCCGAAGACGAAGTGCTGTCGCGCGTGCTGTTCGGGTCATCGGTGACCAACCTGTCGGCGCCCGAAGCGCTGCAACTGGCGGGCGCATTGGCGACGCTGCGCGGCGGCAATGGCGGGCTCAACCCGATCAACGCGGTGCGCAAGGGGCTGGGCATCGACCGGCTGCGCATCCTGCCCGCCGATGTGGCGCGCGGCCGCAAGACCTCGATTGCCGCCGGGCAGTACATCGGCGACCGCGTCTATGTCGAAGTCACCACCGATGCGCAGGGCTTCACCGCGACCAGCGTCGAGGTGTCGCTGACGCGGTCACTGTCGATCCTCAGCGAAATCGCGACTTTGGGCGGTACCAGCCTCAATGTGCGCTGGAAGCGCGACTATTAGGCGATGACGGGCCGGATATCGTGCAGCGGCGCAGCGGCCTGCCGAGGTGAATGTGGTCAGTCTTTACGGGTGTACGGGGTTTTGTCGCAAAGTGTGCACTTCGCGATAAACTGAATTATCTATTTAATTCAGACATATAACGCAGGAATCGGGCACCCATCTGCAATATAGTTTGTTATCAAACTATATTGCCGATCAGTTCAGATTCTCACGAAATCGCTGTTAGCGGCCGATGAGCGCCCGCGCCATTGCGTCCGCGACGACGTCAGTGCTGCGGCCATCGGCGTCAGCGGTGGCGAAGATGTCGGCGAGCCGCGGCTCGATCTTGGCAATCGCCGCGGTCACCGAAGCCGCATCGCCGGCACCGAGATATTCGGCCGCGACGTTGATGATGCCGCCGGCGTTGATGACATAGTCGGGCGCATAGAGGATGCCGCGCGCCTGGACGCGCGCACCGTCGGCGGGCGTCGCGAGCTGGTTGTTCGCCGCACCAGCAACGATCGGCACGTTGAGCGCCGCGATGCTGCCTTCATCGAGCACCGCACCCAGCGCGCACGGGCTGAGCACATCGGCCTTGGTCGCCAGAATCGCGCGGATATCTGCAACGTCCGCGCCGAAGTCGCGCGCCGCGCGGATCGGGGCGATATCATTGGAAAACAATGCATTGAGACCGTGGGTCATCGCCGCCATGCTGGCGGTATCGAACCGTCGCCACGCCTGATAGCGGGCCAGGTG
>CALDHQ010000517.1 GCA_937894055.1 uncultured Polymorphobacter sp. | reverse complement strand
CGTGCCGGTTTATGATGAGATGGCCAATGCCGGCCATCCGCTGGCAGCGCGCAAGCTGCCGATCGCCCGGCGTCAGGATTGGCAGCATCTGCAGGGACGCGTGCTGCTGGCGCGCAGCCGCAATGCCGATGCCGTGCTGGCGCTCGACAGCGGCGATCAGACCGATGACGCCTACCGGTACATGCAGCAGTCGATGGCCGCCGTGCAGGCCACGGCCTATCGCCTCTACAACCTGGCGGTGGCCATGCTGCGCAGTGACGGGCTGCGCTGCGCTGTCGATGTCGCGCCAGAGCTCGCCGAAGCGTTGGTGAGCCTGTCGCTCGGCGGCAGTTTCAGTGCCGTGGCCGGGCGCTCGGAAACCCTGACGCCGTCCGAGCGCCGGGCGCAGCGCAGCTGGGTCACGGCCTGCCTCGAGGCCGTCGATATGACATGGCCCGCCGACGATTCGACCTGGCAACCTGCAGGCGCGCCAGTGGTTGGTACGTCACACGGCTTCACCGCGAGCGCCGGCGACCTGAGCGCGGCGATCACCCTGATTGTTGCAGCCCCAGATGCTGCTGAAGTCGCGCAGTCTGCGGCCGGACCGCGCACCGATATCGCCTGGGCGCGCGGCATGCGCGCGCTGCTCGGCGCGACGGGGCTGCCGCTGCGCGCTGTATTGCACGAACGCCAGCTGCCGCTCGCGCAGGCAGTGCAACTCGCGCCCGGCGACGTGCTGCCCATCGAAGCGCCGCGCGATGTGCAGTTGCGCATCGGCACGCACCACATTGCCCGCGGTACCATCGCACCGCTCGGCGATGAGGGCGCGCTGCTTGTCACCATCATTAGCCGACGTCCCGATCCGGCGACTTTGGCTAGCTTAGGGGAGCCGTCATGAACGCGATTTCGCCGGGTGCGTTCACCCCTGATCCCGACACGCACGCCGCGACACCGCCGCGCCCCGGGCTTGGTGCGCTCGGCGCGGTCGAAGTGCGGCTCACCGTCGAAGTGGGGGCGGCCAAGATGACGCTGTCTGCGCTCGCCGCGCTGGGGCCGGGGGCAACCTTCGAGCTCGATCGCCGCACCGACGAACGCATCGACATTCTGGTCAATGATCAGTTGCTGGCGAAGGGCGAGGTTGTCGCCATCGGCGACCGCTTCGGTGTCCGCATCCTCGAGCTGCTGCCAATGCCGGCCGCGCGCGGCCCGGCATGACCGCGACCGACTATCTTTCGCGGCTTGCACTGGCGCTGCCGCTGGTGCTGGCGCTGGCGGTTGCGGCCATTTTCGCGATGAAGCGCGGTTGGCTGCGACTACCAACGCGCACTGCCGACACCGGCTTGTTGCGCACGCTGGCGACGCTGACGCCGGTGCCGGGTGTGCGGCTGGTCGCGGTGGAATTCGACGGCCGCCGCGTGCTACTTGCGGTCAGCAAGAATGGTGTCACGCCGATCGAGGTGGCGCCATGAAGTGGCTGGTGTTTGCGTTGTTGCTGCTGCCCGGAGCGGCGCACGCGGCCGAGCCGCTGGGCGCCATATCGGCGCTGACGGCGGGGAAGGCGCCGCTGTCACTGTCGCTGCAGGTGCTGCTGCTGATGTCGCTGCTGGCGACGGGCGTGCTGCAAGGTGATAATCGCGGCAAGACCTACGTTCCCGCAGAGACCTCGCCCGATGGCCGCGTCACGCCCGGACACTTTGAGTAGCCGGCTCGATCCGGCGCCGGACTGGCTGACCCGCGCCGACACGGCGGCGGTGATGGCGGCGCTGATCGCGGCCGGCGGCGAGGACGCGGCGCGGTTCGTCGGCGGCTGCATCCGCAACACCCTGACCGGCCATCCGGTCGACGATCCGCCGATCGAATGCGATTTCGCCGCCAAGCCGCCGGTGCCGACCATTGCCGTATGGAGCCCCAAGGACGGCGTTATCGCCCCGCGCGCCGCCTGCGGCTGGCCGCATGAGCGCGACCGGGCAATCGCCGTGCGCTGCAACCACCTCGGCTTCGCCAGCGATCCCGCGACCATCATCGAAGTGCTCCGCCAGCTCGACGCCGCGCTCGAGCTCGAGATCCGCCTGACGCAGCGCAGGGCGGAACATGAGATCGAACAGCACATCGGCCGCCTGAGGCAGATGCTCGTCGAGCACCTTGATGTAGTAGCTCGCGTATTCCTTGGCGGTGAATGCGTCCAGTTGTCCGCCGATCGAGTCGATCGCCTGCGCAATGTCCTCCGCGGTCCTC
>CALDHQ010000516.1 GCA_937894055.1 uncultured Polymorphobacter sp. | reverse complement strand
CCGCAGTCGCTGATTCTTGGCGGCAAGGTGCTCGGGGTAAAGGGCCGCGATGACAATGGCACCGCAGCCTTCCCGCTGACCGCGGCGAACGACCTGCTCGGCGGGCTGTCGACGTCGCGGCTCAACCTCAACATCCGCGAAGCCAAGGGCTGGGCCTACGGCGTCCAGAGCCTCGCCTCGCTGGTCCAGCAGCAACTGCCGTTCCTGCTGTTCGCGCCCGTCCAGACCGACCGCACCGGCGACGCGCTCGCGGCGATTGCCGCCGACATGGCGGCGTTCGGCACGACGCGGCCGATTGACGCTGCGGAGCGCGACAAGGTCGTCGAAAACGGCGTCCGCGGGCTGGCCGGCGAGTTCGAAAACGCTGGTTCGGTACTGACCTCGATCGAGCGCAACGCCGTTTTCGGCCGGCCCGACGACTATCAGGCGACGCTCGCCGCGCGCTACCAGGCGCTGACCACGGCCGAGCTCAACCGCGCGGCATTGCAGCTGACCGACGGCGCGATGGTGTGGATCGTGGTGGGTGACCGCAAGCTCGTCGAACCGCAGCTCGCCAAGCTCAAACTGCCCGTCGAGGTGCGTGCGGCACCCTAGACGCATTGACCGGTGCGCCACCGGGTCTATCATGGCCATAATTGGGTAGAGGGCAAACAGATGACACGGATGGTACGACCTTGGCTGGTGGCGGCGCTGGCAGCGACGTTGCTCGCAACACCGGTGCTCGCATCAAAGCTGCCGCAGACAGTCGACGGGCTGGTGCTGCAGCCCAATACCAAGCTGTCGGCGGTCTATCTGGCGCCCGGTACCAGCCTTGCCAAATATGACAAATATGCCCTCGTCGATTGCTTCGTCGAGTTCAAGAAGGGCTATATGGACGAGCAGAACGAGCAGATCCCGTTCTCGGTCAGCAAGCAGTGGATGGACCAGACGACCGCCGAACTCGCGGTCGAATTCAAGAAGCAGTTCACCAAGGTGATGAGCCAGAAGGGCGGCTTCCAGCAGAGCACGATGACCGGCCCCGACGTGATGGTGCTGCGTCCGGCGATCGTCGATCTCGACATCACCGCGCCCGACACGATGCAGCCGGGGGTGACGTCGTTCGTGTCGTCGCCGGGGTCGATGACGCTGTATCTCGAAGTCTATGACTCGATGACCAACAAGCTGATCGCGCGCATCTATGATGCTGCCGGCGGCGAGGAAGACGGCGGCGGTGTGTCCTGGTCGACCGGCCCGGGCAATCTGCAGGCCGCTGACTATGTCATCGATCAATGGGCGAACATGATCCGCCGTGGGCTTGAACATGCGCGCGAAGCTGCCGGCGAAAGCCCCGATGGCCCGCCGCCCGGCACTGCTGCACCGACTGCGGTGCCGACAGCGGCACCCGCGACCCCGCCCAAGCCGACATCAAAATAGCGTCAAAGGCATTTTTTCGCGTACTCAGGCTCCGCATCCCGTGCTAGGCGCAGCCCATGCGTATGCGTGAACTTGAAAAGCGGACGGGCGTCGGGCGCGAGACGATCCGTTACTATATCCGCGAAGGGCTGCTGCCCGAACCCGACCGCGCCAGTCGCAACTCGGCGTCGTACAACGACGACCATGTCGCGCGCCTGAAAGCCATCAAGCGGCTGCAGGACGAACGCTTCCTGCCGCTGGCGGTGATCAAGACGCTGCTCGATGCCGAAGACGGCGAACGCTGGCTCGCACCCGCGGCGTTTCCGCAGCTCGATTCGATGCTGCGCGCGCGGCTCGATGCCGATGCCGCGCGGATCCCGGTAGAAACCGTCGTTACCGGGCTCGGGCATTCGCGTGAAGAAATCGCCGAACTTGTTGCAA
>CALDHQ010000515.1 GCA_937894055.1 uncultured Polymorphobacter sp. | reverse complement strand
TAGACGATGTGTTCGTACATGTCGTCGGTCAGGATGTGGACCTGCGGGTGGCGCAGCAGCACGTCCGCAAGTCCCTTGAGTTCCGCCGCGCTATACGCCGCGCCCGTCGGGTTCGACGGCGAGTTGAGGATGAGCCACTTAGTCTTCGGCGTGATCGCGGCATCGAGCGCAGCCGGCGACAGCTTGAAACCGGCGTCGATGCCGCACGGCACGATGACGGGCGTCGCGCCGGTCAGCAGCACGATATCGGGATAGCTCACCCAATACGGCGCCGGGATGACGACTTCGTCACCGACATCGAGCGTCGCCATCAGCGCGTTGAAAATTGTCTGCTTGCCGCCGACGTTCACGGTGATCTGGTCGATGCCGTAGTCGAGGTTGTTGTCGCGCTTGAACTTCGCCTGCACCGCGGCCTTGAGCTCGGGGGTGCCATCGACCTGCGTGTACTTGGTCTGGCCGTCGCGGATTGCCTTGATCGCGGCCTCTTTCACGAAGTCGGGGGTGTCGAAATCGGGCTCGCCGGCGCCCAGCCCGATGATGTCGCGGCCTTCGCGCTTCAACTGCGCCGCCTTGTTGGTGACAGCAATCGTCGGCGACGGCTGGATGCGGTTGATGGCGGCGGACAGGAACGACATGGGGGGAAACTCCAGTGAAAGCGCGGGCGTTCTAGTCCGCCAAGCGGGCCGGTATCAACCCGCGCAGCGCATTTCCGACAAGAAAACCGTGTTCGAGGTCGGCGATGGTGAGGTCAGCTTCGATGGCGCGGCCCGAATCGAGCAATTCGGCGCGCAAAATGCCCGGCAACAGGCCGTCGGACGCGCGCGGGGTCAGCAGCACGTCGCCGCGCTCGACAAAGACGTTGGTGAAGCTGCCTTCGGTGATGTGGCCATCGGGGCGGACGAACAGCACCTCGAATGCGCCAGACGCACGGCGGGCGTCGTCATAGAAGCTGCGGTCGGTGGTTTTGTGGAACAGCCGCCAGTCGGTCGGCGTGACGGGCAGGGGG
>CALDHQ010000514.1 GCA_937894055.1 uncultured Polymorphobacter sp. | reverse complement strand
GTGACGGCGCGTAGCCAGGCGAACAGCGCGGTGTCGCCGATGATGCCGCGCTTCAATGTGACGTCACCAACCTTGTGCAGCCCGGGGAGCTTGCGGACGCTATTGGTCTTGTCGTTGCCGTTGCGATATTCGATGACGCCGACTTCGACCGAAAGGCCGGACACCTCGCTGAACCCGGCGCTGGTCACACCGTCGATTTCAACCAGGAAATTATATGCCCCATAGGGATTGTCGCGCGCTGTCGCCATGCCCTGCCCTTTCAATTGCGGCGTCAGTCTAACACCAACAGCCGCCGCCACCAATCGGCAGACTCAGTCGTGCGGCACTATCTTGGGGCGGCGCTTGCCCGCCAGCGCGTGAACGATGCCGCGCCAGGTCCGCACCTCGTCATCGGTGTATTGCGGCCGCGTCAGCAGGTTGCGGACGTTGCGCTTTGACTGTGCAACGCGGTCGGCAACATTGAAATAATCCGCCGCCTCGAGCACTTCATCGACTGCGGCGATCAGGCCTTCGAGTTCACCATGTGCCGCCGGTCCGGCATGGTGCGCGAGCACCTGCGCCGGTGTTCCGTCACCCGCCTTGAACCATTCATAGGCCGCAAGCAAAACTGCCTGCGCCAAGTTGAGCGAGCCGAAATCAGGGTTCACCGGCACCGTCAAAATCGCATGGGCGACCGCCAGATCATCGGTTTCGAGGCCGGCGCGTTCGGGGCCGAACATCAGCCCCGATTGTGCGGACTGCAGGCGCATTTCGGTCGCCGCGCCCGAAGGCGTGAACACCGGCTTGGTCAACCGACGCGGGCGCACGGTCGTGGCATAGACGGTGTGCAGGTCGGCGATGGCTTCGGCCAATGTCGGGTATACGCGAGCGTCATCAAGCACGCGGTCGGCACCGCTGGCGCGCGGCCAGGCTTCGGGGTTGGGCCAGCCGTCGCGCGGCGCCACCAGCCGCATATCGGTCAGCCCGAAATTGAGCATGGCGCGCGCGCAGGCGCCGATGTTCTCGCCGAGTTGCGGGCGCACCAGGATGACCGCCGGTGCGGGCGTGGAAGCACTCATTCCTGGTCGTCGTCGTCCAGCCGGCTGCGGCCGGTGGCACGCAACGGCATCAGCCCGCCGACGAACGTCTCGAAGTCGCGCGCCTCGCGGAAGTCGCGGTAGACACTGGCGAAGCGGATATAGGCGACCGGGTCGAGCGCCTGCAGTCCTTCCATCACCATCTCGCCTATGATGGCGCCGTCGATTTCACTGTCGCCGAGCGACTCGAGCCGCCGCACCACGCCGTTGACGAGGCGTTCGATACGTTCGGGTTCGATCGGGCGCTTGCGGCAGGCGATTTCGATCGAGCGCGCCAGCTTGTCGCGCTCGAATACCTCGCGCTTCCCCGACTTCTTGAGCACCACCAGCTCGCGCAACTGGATGCGCTCGAACGTCGTGAAGCGCGCGCCGCATGCCGGGCACTGCCGCCGCCGCCGGATAGCGCCGCCGTCCTCGGTGGGACGGCTGTCCTTCACCTGGCTGTCTTCATTGGCGCAGAAGGGACAGCGCATTTTCAGGGCCTCCGGCGGGCAAGCCTGAGGCCTGCACCCATTTGAAGAGCGCACAACAATTGGGTGCAGGCCTCAGGCCTGCCCGCCGGAGGCTCTTAGCTGTCGAGCAACCGCGTCAGTGCCGCGACATCGCCGTCGAGTTCACGATCACCGGCGCGCAGTTCGTCGATGCGCTTGACCGCGTGCATGACGGTGGTGTGGTCGCGGCCACCGAAGCGCCGGCCGATTTCGGGGAGCGAGCGCGGCGTGAGTTTCTTGGCGAGGTACATGGCGACCTGGCGCGGGCGGGCGACTTCGCGGGCGCGGCGGGCGGACAGCAGGTCGCTGAGCTTGATCGCGTAATATTCGGCGACCTTGCGCTGGATCTCGTCGATGGTGACTTTCTTTTCGTGCGCGCGCAGCAGGTCGGCGAGCGTTTCGCGGGTGAAGTCGAGCGTGACGGGTTTGCCCACCAGCCGCGCATAGGCGACGACGCGGTTGAGTGCGCCTTCGAGTTCGCGGACGTTCGAGGTGATCTTGCGCGCGAGGAATTCGATGACGTCGGCGGGCACGGTGGCGCCGCCCTTGCCAAACAGCGATTCGGCCATCGCCGCGACCTTGGTGTGCAGGATGTTGAGCCGCAGTTCATAGTCGGCGGCGTTGATGTCGGCGACGAGGCCCCAGGCCATGCGGCTGAGGATGCGGTCCTGGATGCCTTCGAGGTTCTGCGGGCTGCGGTCGGCGGTGATGACGAGGCGCTTACCGGCGCTGATGATCTCGTTCATCGTGTGGAAGAATTCTTCCTGCGTCGATTCCTTGCCGGCGATGAACTGGACGTCGTCGATCATCAGCAGGTCGACCGAGCGCAGCCGCTGCTTGAAGCTGATGGTGTCCTTGGCGCGCAGGGCCGCGAGGAATTCGACCATGAACTTTTCGGCCGACAGATAGGCGACCTTGGCGTTGGGGTTGCGGGCGCGCAGCTCGCCGCCGATGGCGTGCATCAGATGGGTTTTGCCGAGCCCGGTGGTGCCGTGCAGGAACAGCGGGTTGAAGCTGACGGGGCCACCCTCTGCCAGCGTGCGCGCGGCGTTGTAGGCGAGCTCGTTCGACTTGCCGACGACGAAGCTGTCGAAGCTGTAGCGCGGTTCGAGCGGCAGGCCGATGCAGCTTTCGGGCGGCGTGACGGCGCGCGCGGTCGCGGGGGCTGTGACAGCTGCCGGCTGCGGCGTGGCCATGCGCATGGCGGGCTGGACGCTGAGCAGGACATGGCCGACCTGCGGGCAGTGCGTCGCCCACAGCACGCGCAGGCGTTCGAGATAGTGGCTCGAAATCCAGTCGGCGAGGAAATGCGTCGGCAGCGCCAGCCGCACGGTGTCACCCTGCACGGCGATGAATTCGATCGGGCGCAGCCAGTTGTCGAAGGTGCGCGCGCCGCATTCGGCACGCAGCGTGGCGCGAATCGCTTCCCACATGCCGCCGACATCGGTGGGCAGGCGCGACTCGGCCGCAACCGATGTGTCGCGCGAATCGACAGCCGCCGGGACAAGCGATTCGGTACCCGATTCGACCGAGAACAAAGTCGAGGCACGCGCGAGCGAAGCCGGAATCGTGGAAGCTGGGGCGACGGTTGGGGAAGCCTGCGTTGCCATTTTGGTTGATCAAACTCCCCGAAATCCACTTGCACCAAACGTCAACATGAACCGCACCCGCCGGATCACTGACCCGGAGGTGGTGCGTGCCCAGGTATAAACCAGTGCCGCCTCCCCGTTATATCGTGCCGGATGAACACCTTGCGCCTGAACCCCGCCATTCGATCAGCTGGGCGCTCTGCGTTTTCCGTCACGTCGTGCCGGCCCAAAACTCACCCGGGGAAAGCGCACAGTTCCAGCGGCGGCGCTGCAGGGTGCAGTACATCCGTGGGCCGGTTTGAGCCGGCATTTGCTGTTCGATTTTCAACCCGGCCGAACGTGTGGCCGAAGCCGCTACTAACCACCGCCGCGCCGCCCAAGCAAGGGCAAGAAATTACACAAAACTGAAATATTTCGATTGACACGATTTCGTTGGATTTTCCGTGGGCGCGCCATAAGTTATTGAAATCATTGGAACGATTTGTGACGTTTCGATGTCAACCGAATCGCCTGCAACGCCGTGCAAGTGCTTGCCGGCAATGCAAAAAGGGCCGCCCGAATCGGGCGACCCTCATGTCATTTCAGCGTCTGGCGCGGCCCGTTGAGGCCATCGCCGGAGCGTTCAAATTGTCAGGCGAGCGCCTTCACGCGCTTGGCGAGGCGGGCGATCTTGCGCGCCACGGTGTTCTTGTGGAGCACACCCTTCGACACGCCGCGCATCATCTCCGGCTGGGCAGCCTGCAGCGCTGCTGCGGCATCGGCCTGGACGCCGGCTTCGATGGCCGATTCGACCTTCTTGACGTAGGTGCGGATGCGGCTGACGCGCGCCTTGTTGATCGCGGCGCGACGGTCGTTGCGACGGATGCGCTTTTCAGCTTGCGGTGTATTCGCCATGTCTGTCCTCAGAATTCGGTTCGTTCACTGGTGCAAACCAGCGTGCGGCGTCAGGCAGGCCCGGCACCGCGAAGAGCGCGTTCCCTATAGACGACCGCGCCGCAGGTCAAGACAGACAAGCGGCAAGACGGCAAATTCAGGCGCGCGGCGGTTTCTGGCAGCTTTGGCAGAAGAAGCTCGACCGGCCGCTCTGGACGATGCGCACCACCGGCTTCGCGCAAACCGGGCACGCCGCGCCCTCGCGCCCATAGACGCGCCAGTCGTTCTGGAAATAGCCGAGCTCGCCGTCGAGCTGGACGAAATCGCGCAAGGATGACCCGCCCGCGGCAATCGCCGCATTGAGCACGCTGCGAATCGCATCCACCAGCGGTGCGAACTTCGCCGCCGGAATGTCACCGCCCGCGCGCGCCGGATGCAGCCCGGTCAGGTGCAGCGCCTCGCAGACATAGATGTTGCCCAGCCCCGCAACGACAGTCTGGTCGAGCAGCAGCGCCTTGACCGGTGCAACACGGTCCTTGAACGCCGCACGCAGATGCGCCGCCGTCAGCCCGTCGCCCAGCGGCTCGGGGCCGATGTCGGCGAGCAGCGGGTGGCTGCCCAGGTCTGCCGTCGGCACCAGATCGAGCGAGCCGAACCGCCGCGCATCGTTGAACGCCACCGTGTGCCCGTCATCGGTGGTGAAGACGATATGGTCATGCTTTTCCGGCGCCGGCGCATCGAGCCGCATCCGCCCCGACATGCCGAGATGGAAAATCACCGTGTCGCCGCGGTCGGTATCGATCAGCCCGTATTTGGCACGCCGCCCCAGCCCGGTGACTTTCGCGCCGGTCAGCCGCTGCCCCAGATCAACCGGCAACGGCCGCCGCAGATCGGGCCGGTTGACCGCTACATGCGCGAAACGCCGGCCCTCCAGCACACCACGCAGGCCGCGCACGACGGTTTCAACTTCGGGAAGTTCGGGCATCGTGTGCACCTGTCATGTTGGCGGGTGGCAGTAAAGGGCCTCCGGCGGGCAGGGGTGACCCCTGCACCCATGAATTTTGCGCAAGTCATTCCCGCGCAGGCGGGAATCCACGCGACGGCGAAGGAATGGATTCCC
>CALDHQ010000513.1 GCA_937894055.1 uncultured Polymorphobacter sp. | reverse complement strand
CTGGCTATCACATTCACACGGAAGGCGGCCGGCGAGATGCGCGAGCGCCTGCTGCAGCTGCTGCGCGAGCTGGCGCTCGAGCGCAATGACGACAAGGCGATCGATGAACTGCAGCAGCGCGGCCTTGATCGCGCAGCAATGCGCGGCCTGATGCTGCTGCCGGAGGTGAACCAGACCAGCTATGGCACCAAACTCGTCAACGGTTGGAAGTATCCGCCGATGAACTATGGCCGCGCCGGGGTAGAGGGGTCTTTCCTGACCCGCGCAGCCTTGCAGTCGCTCGGCGGCATTGTTGCCAACGATCCCGAAGAAGCGGTCTACATCGTTGCTCACACTGACGCCGAGGGCCTTTTGCTCAACGGGGGCGACAAATATCAGGTTACCTTCGCCAAAGGCCAGACACCGCCAGTCGACGCCTTCTGGTCCATGACCATCTATGACAACACCAACAACCTCGTCGCAAACCCCATTGATCGATACTCGCTGGGGGACCGTACCACCGATCTGCAGGTCAACGCCGACGGCAGCACGACGATTTACATCAGTCGCCAGCCTCCGGAGCAGGCACCGCAAAGCAACTGGCTGCCAGCCCCCGAGGATGACTTCTATCTGGTGCTGCGTGCCTACCTGCCCAAGGCTGAAATCGTCAGCCAGACCTGGGAGCCGCCGGTGCCGGCCGCTTCCTTGGTCACGCCGACGCGGTTGCGCAGCGTGGTCTTGCCGTCGCGGATGTCCTCCAGGACCAGCAGGAGGGTCATGAGCTTCGTCACGCTCGCGGGGCTGCCCGGGTAGTCGGCCGTGGTCTGCGCGAGCACGGCGCCCGTCGCGGCGTCGACGCAGATCGAACCGTCGACCCGCAGGCCTTGGGTCGAGTAACGCGTCTGGGCGGCCGTCTCCGCGGTGAGCGCGGCGCAGAGGAGGAGGGCGGTCGCGACGAAGCGCACGGGCGATTGGTTGACGGACGCGACGTCGGAGCAAGTCCGATTTGCGTCGGGCCTGCGGAACGTCACCTTGCCGGCATGCGCCTTTTCCTGCTCCGCCATGCCGAAGCCGTCCCAGCCCGCGAGTTCGGGGGCGCGTGCCGCGGCACCGATGATGTCGAGCGGTCCGGCGACCGGATAGCCCGCGACGGGCGTGCCGCTCGCCAAGGCCTCGATCATCACCAGCCCGAAGGTATCGGTGCGGCTGGGGAAGGCGAAGACATCGGCGCCGGCATAGGCACGCGCCAGTTCATGCCCGTGCAGCGCGCCGGTGAAGATGACGCCCGGGTAGCGCGCGCGCAGGCTGGCCAGCGCCGGACCGTCGCCGACGACGACCTTGCTGCCGGCGAAATCGGCGTCGAGAAAGGCTTCGAGGTTCTTTTCAACCGCAACACGCCCGACCGACAGCGCAATCGGGCGCGGCAGAACGGCCATTTCGGGCAATGGCGGCAGGTCGGCGGCGAACTGCGCACAATCGACGCCGCGCGACCAGATCCGCGTCTGGTGCAGCCCATGCGCCGCGAGTTCACGGCCAAGCCGCGGTGTCGCCACCAGCACGGCACGCGCCGGGCGGTGAAAGCGCGTCACCATCCCCCAGAAATGCCGCGCATCGATATGCGTGCGCAGCGCCGCATAGTCGGGAAAGCGCGTGTGGAACGAGGTCGTGAACGGCATGGCGTTCTTGAGGCACCAGCGCCGCGCCAGCCAGCCGAGCGGGCCTTCGGTGGCGATATGCACCGCGTCAGGCGCGAAATCGGCAATCATGCCCCCTACCCTCCGCCCGCTGGTCAGCGCCAGCCTGATTTCGGGATAAGTCGGGCACGGGATTGACGCGAAGCGGTCGGGCGTCACCGTCAGCACCGCGTGCCCGGCGGCCTCCAGCATCGCGGCGGTGGTCATCAGCGTGCGGACGACGCCGTTGACCTGCGGCGCCCAGGCGTCGCTGACCAGCGCGATCCTCATGCGAACACCGGATCAGGCTGGGCGTCGGGCAGCACCGGCACCACGACACTGGCGCCGCGCTGCGCGACATGCTTTGCCCAGTCGAGGATTTCGATGCGGCCGTCGGCGTGTTCGACCAGCGCCGTGCAGCTTTCGACCCAGTCGCCGTCGTTATAGTAGGTGACATCGCCGAACTGGCGGATTTCGGCGCAGTGGATGTGGCCGCAGACCACACCGTCGACGCCGGCTTCGTGCGCGGCATGCGCGACGACTTCCTCGAACTGCGAGATGAACGCCACGGCATTCTTGACGCGCTTCTTGATGTGCGCCGACAGCGACCAATACGGCAGTCCGAACCGCCGGCGCACCGCGTTGAACACGATGTTGAGCCGGAGCAAGAGTGCGTAGGCGTAGTCGCCAAGGAACGCCAGCCAGCGTGCATAGAGCACGACACCGTCGAATTCATCGCCGTGCAGCACCAACAAGCGCCGGCCGTCGGCGGTGGTATGCACGGCGTTTTCAACGACTTCGACGCCACCAAAGCTCAGCCCGCCATAGTCGCGCAACATCTCGTCATGGTTGCCGGGGATGTAGACGACGCGGACGCCCTTGTTCGCCAGCTTGAGCACGCGGCGGACGATGTCGTTGTGCGCGGCGGGCCAGTACCAGCCGCGCTTCAACCGCCAGCCGTCGATGATATCGCCGACCAGATACAGCGTTTCGGGTTGCACCGATTTGAGGAAGTCGAGCAGCAGCGTCGCGTTGCAACCGGCGGTGCCCAGGTGGATGTCCGAAATCCAGACGGTGCGCAGCTTGATCTTGCCGCGGGCCGGCACTGGTTCATCGTCGCC
>CALDHQ010000512.1 GCA_937894055.1 uncultured Polymorphobacter sp. | reverse complement strand
CATCTCGAGCGGCGTCCGCGTCTCGAGCCAACCCACCGCCAACGGCTCGCCCGAAACGATGCGGCCACGCGCCTCGGGCGGCAACGCCGTCATCAGCGCGCTGTACTGGCTGAGTGTCAGGCCATCCGCAAATGCCGTCAGCGGCGAGCTGTTGATGGCGATGGCCCTCGGGTTGCGTTCGGCGACCAGCTCGGCCACCCGCAGCCATTGGTCGGGCTGCTTGTCGGGGTCCCAGGCCGGCTTGAACTGCCCGCCCAGACCGTAGCGGCTGACCGTCAGCCGTTCGACCGGCTTGCCGTCACCGGGGTCGAAAAAGATCAATATCGTGCGCCGCCGTGCATGCAGGCTTTCGGCGTTGAGCATCGTCGCCACCACCGGATCCTCGAAATACTCGCGCGCCACGAGGATCCACATGTCGATTTTGGCGTCGCGCATCAGCCGCGGCACCACCGTATCGAACCGCTCGGCCAGCACCTTGTTTTCGAACGCCGCGCGGTCGCGCAAAGGGAGGATGGGCGGCAAGGCCGGCGCCGCCACCTCGGTAGCGCGCAACGACAAGGGCGCTTGCGCGCCATGTGCGGCGCCGAACGCAGCCATGCAGCATAACAGCCCCGCGATGAGCCGGTGGTATCGTTGCACGCAGGTCCCCCGTTTTCACACAATGCTGCACGGTGGCGGATCGCGGGGGATCTGTGAAGTCCGCCACGGTCGATATCCGTCACGGATGACATTCGGCCACCGACGCGCTAGTGGCAAGCCAACCATCATCCTTTCACCACAGTTTCCCGAGGAACCCGCCCATGCGCCCTTCCGGCCGCGCCCCCGATGCGATGCGCAGCATCGAGATGATCCCCGGCTTTGCGCTGCACGCCGAAGGGTCGTGCCTCGTCAAGTTCGGCAACACGCATGTGCTGGTCACCGCCAGCGTCGAGGAACGGCTGCCGCCGTGGTTGCGCGGCAAGGGGTCGGGCTGGGTGACGGCCGAATACGGCATGTTGCCGCGCGCCACGCATACGCGTGGGAGCCGCGAAGCCGCCAAGGGCAAGCAGTCGGGCCGCACGCAGGAAATCCAGCGGCTGATCGGGCGCAGCCTGCGCGCCGTCACCGACATGAAGCTGCTCGGTGAACGCCAGATCACGCTCGATTGCGATGTCATCCAGGCCGATGGCGGCACCCGCACCGCCTCCATCTCGGGCGCCTGGGTGGCGCTGCGCATGGCGATCGACGGCATCATGGCGAAGAATAACCTCAGCGTTGACCCGTTGCTCGCGCAGGTCGCCGCGGTCAGCTGCGGCATCCACAACGGCAATGCGGTGCTCGACCTCGACTATGTCGAGGACTCGGACGCCGGCACCGACGCCAATTTCGTGATGACCTCGACCGGCGGCCTTGTCGAAGTCCAGGCCACCGCCGAAGGCGCGCCGTATGACGAGGAAGCGCTGCTGCGGCTGCTGCGGCTGGCACGCATCGGCTGCAACGACATCTTTGCGGCGCAGCGGGTCGCAACAGGTCGCTGATGCGCACGCTCCCGCCTGGCCGGCTGGTGCTGGCGACGCACAACCCCGGCAAGGTCGTCGAAATCGCCGAGCTGCTCGGGCCGTTCGGCATGGAGATGGTGTCGGCGGGCGAGCTCGGCCTGCCCGAGCCCGACGAGACCGGGCTGACGTTCATCGCCAATGCCGAATTGAAGGCGCTGGCGGCGGCAACCGCGAGCGGCCTGCCGGCGCTCGCCGACGATTCGGGGCTGTGCGTCGATGCGCTCGGCGGCGCGCCGGGGATTTATTCGGCGCGCTGGGCCGGACCGGGCAAGGACTTCAGCGTGGCGATGCAGCGCGTCCACGATGAGATGGGAAGCGGAGTCGATACCGCGCACTTCATCTGCGCGTTGTGCATCGCCTGGCCCGATGGCCACAC
>CALDHQ010000511.1 GCA_937894055.1 uncultured Polymorphobacter sp. | reverse complement strand
TTTCCCTACACGACGCTCTTCCGATCTAGCGCGTTACGACCGAGTAGATGGGCATGAGGGGCTTGCTGGCCGGCTGCCGCTCCGCCTGCCGCTCCCGCAGCTTCTGCCGGCGCGCGGACGAGTTCGCGAAGAACTTGCACATCTTCTTGACGACGCCGAGCGCCTTCTCTCCCACGTTGCTGTCGATCACGTCCATCATCGCCAGGTGGTGCGTGTGCGACCAGCAGCGAAAGTGCAGCAGGCCGGTGTCGGCGGCGATGCTCCTGCGCGGCCAGAGGGCGAGGCGGAGGCCGGGCTGGAGATCAAAGAAGACGACGGCGCCGTTTTCGAATTCCGTGCCGACGACGCCGTCGGTCTGGAGTTTGAGGCCGTCACGATAGAAGCGCAGCGCGCGGTCGAGATCGTCGACGCCGAGGGTGATGAGGGTGAGGCTGGGTTTCATGGGTCGCTTGTCGCACAATTGTCTCGGGACATGAACGCGTGAGGGCTGCTGCGGGTCCGCGGGCAGTTTACCTCTGAGTCACCGCATTTTCATTGACACTTGGGGCGACCGGCCTCATTGAGCGCGCTTCCAAATCTACCCCTGAAAAGAGGTTTTTTCAGAGTTTCCCACCGGCGTCCCGTCTTTCATTTTTTTGGGAGAATGCCCCCATGTCGAACGCAGTGCTTCCCGTCTACGGCCCGAGCCCGGTCGTTTTCGAGCGAGGCGAGGGCGTGCGCATGTATGACGACAAGGGGAAGCCTTACCTCGATTTCATCGCAGGCATCGCCGTCAACGCGCTGGGGCATTGCCATCCCGTGCTGGTGAAAGCGCTGAGCGAGCAGGCGAACAAGCTGTGGCACACGTCGAACATGTTCCGCGTGCCGGGGCAGGAGCGGCTGGCGCAGCGCTATGTCGATCTGACGTTTGCGGATTTTGCGTTCTTCACGAACTCGGGCGCCGAGTCGATCGAGGGCTGCATCAAGATCGCGCGGCGCTATCAGTGGTCGAAGGGCTTTGCCGATCGCATCGGCATCCTGTCGTTCGAGGGCTCGTTCCACGGGCGGACGCTGGGCGGGATCAATGCCGGCGCGCAGGAGAAATATCGCGAGGGCTTCGGGCCGCGCCTGCCGGGCTTCCGCTCGATCGCGTGGGAAGATGTCGAGGCGCTGAAGGCCGAGATCGTGAAGCCGGACCTGGCGGCTGTGGTGATCGAGCCGGTGCAGGGCGAGGGTGGCGTGCGCGAGGCGAGCCACGACTTCCTGCGCACGCTGCAAATGACGGTTTCGCTGGCCCCCTTCGACGCCAAGGGCCGCAAGCGCATCACGCAGCTGATCAACAAGACCAACCAGTTCAACCTCACGACACGCCGCTACACCGAGGCGCAGGTCGCGGGGTTCGAGACCTCGCCCAGCCACTACACGCTGCAGGTGAGCGCCAGCGATCGCTTCGGCGACAACGGCATGATTTCGGTCATTATCTTCGACAAGGGTGCCGACGCATGGGTCTGCGACACCTGGCTGATGAGCTGCCGCGTGCTCGGCCGCCGTGTCGAGGAAGCTGCGCTCGCCACTATCGCCGCAGCCGCACGGGCTGCCGGGGCGAAGCGGCTGGTCGGCCATTATCTGCCGAGTGCGAAGAACAAAATGGTCGCCAATCACTTTTCGCGGCTTGGCTTTGCGCTGCTCGCGGCACACGATGATGGCCGGACCGAATGGGCGCTCGACCTTGCCGACTATGCGGCACCCGAGCTACCGATGCAGTTGACCGGTTCAGGAGAAGTTGAATGACCAAGGCCCGTCCGGCACTCGAAGCCCTGACCGCCGCCACACTGGCGCGCTGGCCCGAGCATGCGAGCTACCTCGCCAAAAGCCGCGAGGGCCGCTCCGAAGCCGTGCTCGACGTGTCGGAAAAGGTCGCCGAAATCGTCCTCAAGCTGGCCGCCGCCGACCCCGGCGGCGTCGACAAGGCGGTCGATGACTATCGCTTCCTGTGCGAGGAAATCGTGCTGCCGGAGGAGCTGTTCTTCCGCCGCAACGGCCATTACCGGCTGTCGACCTTCGCCGAGGCCAACGCCGAAGTCTATGAAAACGGCCCGTTCATGGACCGCTACATGAACGGCCTGCTGTTTTCGAACGTCATCTGGCACAACCACAGCCACGCGATGACCTATTACGTCACCCAATATCTGCCGCGGCTGCCGATGGGCGCCGACACGCTCGAAATCGGCCCCGGCCACGGCATCTTCATGTATTTCGCCGCGATTGCCCCCAACGTCGGCTCGGTCACCGGCTGGGACCTGTCGCCCGCCAGCATCGCCAAGACGCGCCACGCGCTCGCGACGCTCGGCATCACCCGCCCGGTCAAGCTGATCCAGCAGGACATGTTCGATGTCGGCACCCCGGCCGACGCCGACATGGTCGACTCCATCGTCATGAGCGAAATCCTCGAACACGTCGAAGACCCCGTCGCCGCAATGCGCTCGGCCGCGCGGTCGCTGCGCCCCGGCGGTTACCTGTGGGTCAACGTGCCGGCGAACAGCCCGTCGCCCGACCACATCTTCCTCGTCAACTCGCCCGAACATGCCAACCAGCTGGTCCGCGATGCCGGGCTCGAGGTCGTCGATTCCGCCGCCTATGTGATGGGTGGCGCCAGCCTCGAAAAGGCCGCCAAGCAGTTGCTGTCGGTCAGCTGTGTCGTGACCGCGCAAAAGCCGCGCTAAGCCGCCATGCTGTTCAGCTCCTACCCGTTCATCTTCGGCTTCCTGCCGATCGCGCTGGTGCTGTTCTATCTGGCGTCGCGGTTCAGCGGCAAGGCCGGGATGTCGGTGCTGACGCTGATGTCGCTGGGGTTCTATACCTATTGGTACCCCGAGCAGTTGTGGATCCTGCTGTTCTCGATCGTCTTCAACTACATCCTCGGCAACTGGATCCAGCGCGACCGCGAGCACCAGCGCCCCGGCCGCGTCAAGCTGTGGCTGGCGATCGGCCTCACCGTCGATATCGGCATGCTCGCCTATTTCAAATACACGATGTTCGCGGTGGAGAACATCAACGCGCTGGCCGGCACCAGCTGGGATGTCGGCCATATCATCCTGCCGCTCGGCATCTCGTTCTTCACCTTCCAGAAAATCGCCTGGCTGATCGACTCCGCGTGGGGCGTGGCGAAGAAGACCAGCTTCCTCGAATTCAGCCTGTTCGCGGCGTTCTTCCCGCAGCTCATTGCCGGGCCGATCGTCCATTACAAGGAAGTCATTCCGCAGTTTCACCACAAGCTGTTCGGGTCGCTGATCTGGCGCAACCTGATGGTCGGGCTGGTGATTTTTGCCATCGGGCTGTTCAAGAAGGTCGTCATCGCCGATTCAATCGCCGGCTACCTCAACCCGATGTACGAAATCGCCGCCGCCAACCACGGCGCCATCGATTTCCGCACCGGCTGGCTGATCGCGATATCGTTCACGCTGCAGGTCTATTTCGACTTTTCGGGCTATTCGGACATGGCCATCGGGCTGGCGCGGATGTTCGGCATCCTGCTGCCGCTCAACTTCCACTCGCCGCTGCGCGCCGCGAGCATCATCGATTACTGGCGCCGCTGGCACATGACGTTGCAGCGCTTCATCGTCTCCTACCTGTTCCAGCCGCTGTCGGTGCCGCTCAACCGCTTCGTCGCCAACCGCAACCTCGAAGACTGGGCGGCGTTCGGCATTGGCATCATGCTGCCGTCGTTCATCACCTTCTTCATCCTCGGTGTCTGGCACGGTGCCGGCTGGGGCTTTGTCGCCTACGGCCTGCTCAACGCCGTCTATGTCTCGGTCAACGAGCTTTGGCGCGAGCACAAGAAACGCCAGCGCAAGCGCGCCCGCAAGCTCAAGCTGCCGCCACCGGCCGACCCCGGCTTCGGCGAGCGCGCCTTCTACCATGTGCTGACGCTGACCTGCGTGCTGGTCGGCAACATGTTCTTCCGCGCCGTGACGCTGGGTGACGGGCTGGCAATCTTCAGCGCCATGTTCGGGCTGAACGGCTTCGGCCATGCCGCAATGTTCGACGAATATGCCGCGCCGATGCTGTTCGCGCTGCTGGTCATTGCCGCCGCCATCGTCGCGTTCCTGCCCAACACGCAGCAGATCATGAGCCGCTTCCGCCCGGCGGTAAACTGGGCGACATGGCGTAACGAAGCGCCGGCGCTGGTGCGCTGGCAGTGGAAGCCGAACGCGCTCGGCATCATCTACATCGGCTTCCTGCTCGCCGTGGCGCTCGTCATCATCGAGCGCGGCGAGGCCGTGTTCCTGTATTTCAACTTCTAGGGCACGGTCATGCGCACGATCTCCCCGATCCGTACCATCCTGCTCATCATCGGCACCGCGCTGCTGTTCGTGATGGCGACGGCGCTGCTGCCGCTCAACAGCTACCAGCGCTACAACCAGTTCACCGGCACCATCTACGGCAACCTCGGCTGGATGTACGAGCGCATGCATTTTGACCCGACGCCGATCGACGTCGCGGTCATCGGCAGCTCGCGCACCATGCTCGCCATCAGCGGCCCGCGCCTGCAGGCCGATCTGGCGGCGCGCGGTGTCGAGGCCAATGTCGTCAACTTCTCGATCGTCGGCAACGGCCGCAACATCGAAGCGATGATCGTCAACGAGCTGCTGGCCACCAAAAAACCGAAGCTGATCATCGTCGAGGCGATGGAGCGGCGCTACAAATACGGCCATCCGGCCTTCGCCTATGCCGCGCCGACGCACGAGATCCTGACGCAGCCGCTCGGCCTGCAAAACCAGCCGATGAACCTGCTCTATCTGCCGTATCGCAACGCGCGGCTGTTCATGGCGTCGCTGCTGCCCAGCAACGTCGACATGCCGACGCTCAATCCGTGGATGCTCACGACGGTGCCGCCGGCCCAGCGTTTTGTATTCGTGCGCAATCCCTACTATCACCGCCTCGACGAGAAGGGGCAGCAGCTCCCCTATGTCGACCGCGTCGTCTTCACCGTGGCGGCGACCAACCTCATCAGCGTGGTGGCCGGCGTCTTCATCAACAGCGCGGCGGCCTTTGCGCTGGCCAAGCTCGAATGGCGCGGCCGGCGGCTGGTGCTGGGCCTGGTCCTCGCCATCCTGATCGTGCCCTTCGAGGTGCTGGCGATCTCGGAATTCATCGGCCGTGAAATCGGGGCCGGGCGGCTCAAGGTGAGCAAGGCGGGTGATCGCAAGCTGACATACCACGACGCCTGCAAGCTCGGCCGCCATGGTGGCGTACTGGGGGAGCCGCGAGCGGCATTGCATGCGCTCGGCGTCGACTTTCGCGAAACCACGCCGACGGCACAAATGAACTGGTGTTGCGGCGGCGGGGCCGGCTTGTTCCTGATAAACCGCGCCGCCGGCCTCCGGCAAAAGGCGTTCGAGCTCAAGCAGGCGACCTGGGCGTACAAG